>VAXF01000237.1 GCA_005888395.1 Actinomycetota bacterium
GCCAACGGCTACGCGTACCTGGCCGATACGAGTGCCACGAGGATCATCGACGTCAGTACCCCCAGTCGCCCCGCGATCGTGAGCTCGATCGCGACCGTGAACGCCCAGTCGGTCGCGGTCTCGGGCACGCGGCTCTACGTGCTGGACGGCGGGGTCTTGAAGATCTTCAGTGTCGCGACGGCGTCGGCGCCGCTGCAGCTCGGCACCGCCACCACCTACGGGGCCCTGAGCGTGGCCGTGATGGGCTCGACGGTCTTTCTGGCGGCGCCCGCGGTGAGTCACGTCAATCCCCCGGGGGACGTCGGCGGTATCTATGTCGTCGATGCGTCGGTGGCGAGCGCGCCCCGGCTCCTCAAGCATGTCTCGGTGCCGGGCAGGACGCACGCCGTGGCCACCGCGGGCACCTCTGCGTTCGCTGCCGACACGGCCGGGATCGTCGACATCATCGGCATGCCCTGAGCCGGCACCGACGACACCCACGGTCGAGAAACCCGCGGGTGTCCGTCGGTACGGTGTGGGGCTACCCCGGCCTGCGCTGCGGGCTGAAGCGGGCTCTGGCTGCGTCGCGGCTGCTTCCGGCTGTAGGAGCTCTCGCATCGGCTGGGCGCTGAAGTAGCGCCGGTCCATCACCGCCACTCGTCGTTCTTTCTACGGGGATGACGGGATGCGCGATGCGCGCAAAATTGCACGCCATCGTCACCGAGCGCCTCGAGTGACGAGCACTACACGCCCACGTCTCTCCTCACTTTCCGGTAGTCCGCTTCCGCCGAGCGCAAGGGGCTTGCAGGAGGGATCGGTCCTTGCAGCCTGCCCGGTTTGTACCGTGTTTCCGGGAGATAGGGCTTACGCCTTCTGGTGACGCGCAAGGAGGATTGGGATGAGGCAAGGCGCAATGACTCGGCGATTCACGGCACCGCTGGCGCTCCTGGCGGTACTTCTCGTCGCACCCACTGCGGACGCCGCTTCGCTGGCCAGGCAATGCCGGCAGGCGTGCGCAGACGAGATCGCCGCATGCGTCGCGGCCGGCGGCCGCCACCTGGCCTGCAAGAGGCAGACGCTCAGGCGCTGCAGGAGGGAAGGTCTCGCGGTCTGCCAGGGTACGGTCGCCGGGGGGAATATAGTAGCAGTGACCTCCCCCCTGCGCGCTCCGACCTCGCTCGCGGCGACCGTCAAGACGAGCGCTGAGATCGACCTGAGCTGGCGCGATACCAACTCGCAGGAGAGCGGCTATCTGATCGAGCGCACTCTCGACCCGGCCAGCGGCTTCGTGCAGATCGGGGCGGTCGGCGTCAACGTGCGCACCTACAGGGATCTCGGCCTCACCCAGAGTACGACCCACTACTACCAGGTGCGGGCGTTCGGATCGACGAACCCGGCGTCCGGCGTGACGGACGCCTTCTCGGCCTACTCGAACATCGCGAGCGCGACGACGAAGGCGGACACGAGGGCGCCGTCGGTGCCGAGCGGGCTCAGGGCATTGGCGAGCAGCTGTGACCAGATCAACCTGAGCTGGACTGCCTCGACGGACAGCGGCTCGGGCGTCCAGGGGTACAAGGTGTACCGGGGGGGCGTGTTCCTGAAGCAGGTGCCGGCGCCGGCCACCTCGACCACGGATGCCGGGCTGCTCGCGTCGACCACCTATTCCTATGCCGTCTCGGCCGTCGACCGGGCGGGGAACGAGTCGAACAAGAGCGGCAGCGTGAGCGTCAGGACGCCCGTCTGTGCGGCGACGACCTCCACGACCACCACCTCCACCACTACGACTACCCTCGACCCGCCGACCACGACGACGGCCACGACCTCCACGACGACGACCACCCTCCCCGGGGGCTGCGACAGCCCGACCCTCATCCCCGCGCAGGGCGGAACCTTCAGCGGCACGACGAGCGGTACGAACCTGCAGGCAGGCAGCTGCGCCAACGCGGGAAGCTCGCCCGAGCAGGTCTTCCAGTGGACACCGGCGGTTTCGGGCACCGCGACGATCCAGACGTGCGGGGGCAGCACGAACTTCGACACCGTCCTCTACATGCGAAGCGGCGTGTGCAGTGGCGGTACCGAGATCGCCTCGGGATGCAACGACGACGCCTGCCCCAACGCGAGTGGCGCGAATACCGCTTCCCGGATTGGGCCGACGGTGATGGCGGGGCAGACGTACTTCATCGTCGTCGACGGCTTCAACGGGACGCAGGGGAACTTCACCCTGACGGTCACGCCGCCGGAGGCCACGACGACCACCACCTCGCCGCCTTCGACCACCACTACCAGCACGGCGCCACCCACGACGACCAGCACCACGTCCACGACGACGACCACGCGGCCGCCGACCACGACGACGCTGCCGCCGACGACCACCACGACGTCAACCACGCGGCCGCCAACAACCACCACGACGTCCACCAGCACGACCTCCACGACGACCACGCTGCCGCCGGTCACGAATCTGACGGCGACGCCGGCCAGCTGTAGCGAGGTGGACCTTCGCTGGACGCTCTCGACTGGGACGGCGTCGGGCTACAACGTGTACCGCAAGGCGAGCGCAGACGCGACGTTTACGATGATCCAGCAACTCGGTCCGGCCCCCATCTTCCCCGTGGCGGACACGGCGGCCAGCGCCTCGACGACATACACGTACGGCGTGACCGCCTGGAATTCCGCGGGCACCTCCACGATGCCGACGGTGCTCACCAACACGTCGAGCTGCCCGGTGACCGTGGACCCGACCCTGGTGGGTTTCGTGCCCGGCGTGGGGACCCCGACCGATTTGGTGCTCGATGACACGACCGGCCTGGCCTACGTGGCCTCGTACGAGTTCGGTCTGTCGGTCGTGGATGTGAGGAACCCGCGGAGCCCTGTCGCGATCGGTGCGGCGAACCCGCCTTTCTACGGGACGCGCGTCGGGGTGGCGGGGTCGTTGGCGGTGGTCAGCCAGGGCAGCGGGAACGGGTTCAAGGTCGTCGACGTGAGCGTCCCGGCGGCGCCGAAGACCGTCGGCGGCCTCAGCACCGGCACGGTGCAAGGGGTCGCGATGGCCGGTCACTTCGCGTACGTCCTCTTCCTCATCCCCGGCAACCCGGCGCACGCCGAGCTCGACGTGGTGGACTTGACGGTGCCCAGCACCCCCACGATCGTCGGCCGGCTCGCCTTTGCCGGAAGCGGGGGTGGGGTGGCAGTGGCTGGCTCGCTGGCCTACGTGGCCTCGGGCGGTCTCCAGGTGGTCGACGTCAGCAGTCCCACCGCGCCGCGGCTCCTCGGCAGCGCGCCGACCGCAACCGTGAGCCAGGCCGTGACGGTGGCCAACGGCTACGCGTACCTGGCCGATACGAGTGCCACGAGGATCATCGACGTCGCCACCCCCAGCCGCCCCGTGATCGTGAACTCGATTGCGAGCGTGAATGCCCAGGCGGTCACGGTCACGGGCACGCGGCTCTACGTGCTGGACGGCGGGCTCTTGGA
>VAXF01000063.1 GCA_005888395.1 Actinomycetota bacterium
CTCGAGTCGCTCGACACCCTCGGCGGCGCGGTGGTCGTGCGCACGCCGCTCGAGGAGCTCCGGGCGCCGGTGGCCGTCGTCACGTGCGGTGCGTCGGCGCCGAAGGTGCTAACCACCCACGCCGCGCTGCCGAAGCTCACGGTGACTCAGGAGCAGGTTTTCCACTTCGCGCCCGCCGATCCCGAGCACGCCTGGCCGAGCTTCATCCACCATCGCGACCCGTTCGTCTACGGGCTCGAGACCCCGGGCGAGGGCGTGAAGGTGGCCGAGCACCACACCGGGCCGCAGACCGACCCCGACGCGCGTGACTTCGTCGTGGACCCGGCCGGGCGCGACCGCGTCGCCGCCTACGTGGCGGAGTGGCTGCCGGGCCTGACGCTCCCGGCGGCGGGCGAGACCACCTGCCTGTACGCAACGACGGCGACCCAGAACTTCGTGATCGACCGGGCCGACCCCCTCGTCGTGGGCGCCGGGTTCAGCGGCCACGGCTTCAAGTTCACGCCCGTGGTCGGCCGCCTCCTCGCCGATCTCGTCGCCGGCGAGCCCGGTTTGCCCCGCTTCGCCCTCGACGGTCGTTGAAATCCACCCGGCGAGGGCGCACCATCGCCGGGTAACCACTTCGACCAAGGGGGCCCAGTCATGGAAGACCGCGGTTGGGAGCGCTACGGCGCCATCGCCGGTGCGCTCGGCGTCGCCTGCTATGTCGTCGGCTTCCTGCTCCCGGGCTCGCCACCCAAGACCGAGGATTCGGTCGGGACGATCGCGACGTTCTTCACGGAGAACCGCCTGAAGATCCTCGGTGAGGTGTTCCTCGTCGCCTTCGCCTCTTTCCTGCTGCTCGTGTTCCTCGCCGCCCTCGTGTCGAGGATCCGCCGGGCCGACGGGGGGCTCGGCGCCCTCTCGCTCATCACGCTGGTCGGTGGCGTGGCCCTCGTCGGCATCACCGTTTTTGGCGCTGCGACATACGGCGCGCTGGCGTTCCAGGTCGCATTAGCTCCGTCAGCCGCTGCCGTCATACGCGCGATGTTCGACGTCGGCGGCATGTGCTTCGCCCTCGGTGGGTTCTTCGCCGCGCTCTTTATCGGCGCTGCCGCCCTGGCCATCAACCGGCGGAACCTCATGCCGCAGTGGCTGGTCGGCCTGGCGGGCATCGCCGTCGTCTTGAACCTCGTCGGCACGACGGTGCTGTTCAGCGACCACGGGTTCTTCTCGCTCGACGGGGCCTTCGGCTTCGTGCCCTTCTTCGTGTCGATGCTCTGGATCCTCGTCACCAGCTGGTTCCTGTTCCAGCAGTCGGCGCCCGCCGCCGCCTGAGCCTCAGCGCTCGGCAAGCCGCCGGGCGATCACCTTCAGCGCCAGGGTCTCGTCGGCGCCCTCGAATATCGACAGCACCCGCGCGTCCACGAAGTAGCGGCTGACCGGGAACTCCTCGGCGTAGCCCATGCCTCCGTGCACCTGCATGGCCTCTCGGGTGACCCACTCGGCGGCCCGGCACACATAGGCCTTCACCATCGAGGCCTCGAGCGCGCCTTCGCCCTTCGCCATCAGACGCGCCACCTGGTACATGAACTGGCGCGAGGCCTGGATCATCACGCCCATACGCGCCAGCTTCACGCGCGTCAGCTGGTACTCGGCGACGGGGCGGCCGAACACCACCCGCTCGCCGGCGTACTGCCGGGCGGCCTCGTAGGCGGCCTGCATCACACCGACGGCACGCGCCGCGGTCTGCAGGCGGCCGTTCTCGAACCCCTCCATCTGGAGGTAGAAGCCGCGGCCGAGACCCTCGTCGCCCCCGATCAGGTTGGCAGCGGGCACCCGCCAGTCCTCGAAGGCGACCTCGTAGGAGTGCATGCCCCGGTAGCCGATGGTGTCGATGGCGCGGCCCTGCATGCGCCCGCCACCCTCCTGGCCGAAGTCGAAGCCGTGGCCCTCGCCGCGCGCCTTGGGCACCACGAAGAGGCTCAGCCCGCGGTGGGCCTTCGAACGGTCGGGGTCGGTGCGGGCCAGCAGCATCAGCACGTCGGCGCGCGCGGCGAAGGTGCACCATGTCTTCACGCCGTTCACGACCCAGTCGCCGCCGTCGCGCCGGGCCGCGAGCTTGAGGTTGGCCACGTCGGACCCGAAGTCGGGCTCGGTGACGGCGACGGCCACCATCAGCTCGCCGGCGGCGATCCGCGGCAGCCACTCCCGCTTCTGCTCCTCCGTGCCCCCGCGCACGAGGGCCCGGGTGAGGATCTCGGGCCGGGTGATGAGCGATCCCCCGACGCCGAGAGAGCCGCGTGAGAGCTCCTCGGTGGCGATCACCATGCCCAGGTAGTCGCTCTCGCCGCCGGCCGCGAACCCGCCGTACTCCTCGGGCACCGACAGCCCGAAGCCACCCAGCTCGGCCAGGCCCTCGATGATCTCCTCGGGGATGTCGCCGTTGGTGCGGTGCACGTGCTCGGCCGCGGGCCGCACCTTGTCCTCGGCGAAGCGCCGGAACGTCTCCTGCACCAGCTCGAAGTCGGCGTCGAGGTGCCGAGGGCCCTCCTCGCCTGCGAGCGGGGCGAGGAAGCTGGGCGCGCGGTAGGCACCGACGAAGGGAAGCGCCGGGGCCAGGGCCGCGGGCTCGACGTCCCACGCGTCCTCGCGACCGAGGATCCTCGATGCCACGTCATGCACGGCGTCAGCGACGTAGGCGCACGCGAGGCGGGCCTCGACGTCGCCCAGGGCGCCGTAGTCGAGCACCGAACGCGCGATCTCGACCGCCGCCGCGGCATGGGCCAGGTCGTACGCGACCACCTGGTTGTCGTCGATGTCGCCGAGCCCCGCCGCGCACCGCTCGACCACCTCGCGGGCGAGCTCGACCGCAGCCGCGGCCGCCTTCAGGTCCGGTTCGGGCACGGCGTGAGGCTACTGAGGCCGGCGGGCGACGACGGTTACGAGCGGCGGCAGCACGATCGGGTCGTTGCCGGGATCGACGCCCGTTAGCGATGCGAGGTAGTCGCGCACCGGTCCGGGGCCGGCGCCCGCGGGTGCCTCGGCCCACGTATCCACCGTCTCGAGCCCCGCGTCCCGCGCGAGCGCGGGAAGCACCGCGCCGACGTCGGGGTGGCGGGCGTCGGGCATCGAGAGCGGGGCCCCGCCGACGCGGCCCGCCGACGTCACCGGCTCTTGCGCCACGACCCAGCCGCCCGGCCGCACCGCCGTACCCATCCGGCGCAGCACCACGATCGGATCGTGCACGTGCATGAGGAGGAAGCGGCAGAAGGCGAGGTCGACCGGCTCCGGGAGTAGGAGGTCCTCGCCGCTCTGTGTGATGGCGACGACCTGGGCGTGGGCGGCGGCCGTGCGGGCGACCTCGTCGCGGGCATGCGGATCGCTGTCGACGGCGTAGACGCGTCCGTCGCGACCGACAACCTCGGCCAAGGCCACGCTGACGTCACCTCCGCCGGCGCCGACGTCGACACAGCGCCAGCCTTCCCGCAGGCCGAGCCGGTCGAGCGCGGTGGCAAGGGGTCGGCGGTAGACGTCGTTGCGCAGGCCGAGCTCCATCGGCCTGACTGCTTACCCGAGCGGCACCCGCTCCAGCGAGCCGTTTGCCCGGACTCGTACCGCCACGGGACGGCGCAGGAAGGCGCCGAGCACCAACGCGGTGGGGATCGAGAGGCCGATCCACCCCAGCACGATTACCAAAACGGTCGTCACGTCACTCATGGTGTACCCGGGACGTGCGGGGATCCATGACCCGAATGGGCCAAATTTGGGCACGGGATGGACTAGTTAGCATCCGTTCATGCCCACCGATGTGGCACTCGCCGACGAGCTGGTCGCGACGGTTCGCGGCTTTGTGCAGCGGGACGTGCTCCCGGTCGCGTCCGAGCTCGAGCACGCCGACGCCTATCCCGACGATCTCGTCGAGCGCATGAAGGCGATGGGCCTCTTCGGCGTGACGATCGCGCCGGAGCACGGAGGCCTCGGTCTCGACGTCGGGACCTATGCCCGCATCGTCGAGGAGCTCGCCGCCGGCTGGATGTCGCTCACGGGCATCCTCAACACCCACTTCATCTGCGCCACCCTGCTCTCGCGTCACGGGACGGCCGAGCAGCAGGCGCGGCTCCTGCCGCGGCTGGCCACCGGCGAGGTGCGGGGTTGCCTGTCGCTGTCGGAACCGGACGCGGGGAGCGACACGCGGGCCTTGCGGTGCCGCGCCACTCCCGACGGCGACGAGTACGTCATCGACGGCACGAAGATGTGGGTGACGAACGGGGAGCGGGCCGGCCTCGTGGCCCTCGCGGCCCGCACGCCCGAGGGGATCACCTGTTTCATGGTCGAGAAGGAGCCCGGGCCGCGCGCAGGGGGCATCAGCGTCAGCCGCGCCATCCACAAGCTCGGTTACCGCGGGCTCGAGACCGTGGAGATGGCCTACGACGGCCACCGGGTGCCGGCGAGCGCCGTGCTCGGTGGGCCCGACGGGCTCGGCCACGGGCTGTCGTTCATCCTCGGCGCGCTGGAGCTCGGACGGGTGAACATCGCGGCCCGCGCGTGTGGCGTCGCCCGCGCCGCCTTCGAGGCCGCCATCCGCTACGCGCAGGAGCGCCAGACGTTCGGCGTCCCGATCGCCCGCCATCAGGCGATCCAGTTCAAGCTGGCCGACATGGCCACCAAGCTCGAGGCGGCGCGCCTGCTCACCCGGAGCGCGGCCGACAGGCTCGACCGGGGAGAGCGGGCCGACGTCGAGGCGGGCATGGCCAAGCTGTTCGCGTCGGAGACCGCGTTCGAACTGGCGGCGGAGTCGATGCGCATCCACGGCGGGTACGGCTACACCACCGAGTTGCCGGTCGAGCGTTACTACCGGGACGCGCCGCTGATGATCATCGGGGAGGGCACCAACGAGATCCAGCGCCTCGTGATCGCGCGTGGGCTGCTAGAGAGGTATGCACTGTGACCGTGCACGACCGGCCCTTCGGCCGTTACTTCGAGGACTTCGAGCCCGGCGACGTCTACAAGCACTGGCCGGGCAAGACGATCACCGAGTACGACGACCACCTGTTCTGCATGATCACCATGAACCACCATCCGCTCCACACCAACGCCTGGTTCGGCGAGCACGAAACCGTGCAGGGCAGGAACGTCGTGGTCGGCAACCTCGTCTACTCGCTGGCGCTGGGCATGAGCGTTCCCGACGTGAGCGGTTCGTGCATCGCCAATCTCGAGGTGGAACTCCTGACACACAAGATGCCGACGTTCCATGGCGACACCATCTACGCAGAGACGCGCGTGCTCGACAAGGTGGCGTCGAAGTCGAAGGACGATCGCGGCATCGTCACCGTGGAGACCAAGGCCTTCAACCAACGCGGCGAGGAGGTGTGCTACTTCCGGCGCAGGCTGATGGTGTGGAAGCGCGACCATGCTCCGGCGCGCCGCCGGCCCTACGGCGACGACGTCTGGGAGTGAAGGTTTGACGATCCACGAGGCCGCGGCGCAGGGTTTCGAGCGCAATGCCGAGGCGTACGAGCGCGGCCGGCCCGAGTACCCGGTCGAGGCCGTCGCCATCCTCGCCCACCGCATCGGGATCTGCCCGGGGAGCACGGTCGTCGACCTCGCGGCCGGCACGGGCAAGTTCACCCGCCGCCTGCTGCCGATCGGCGCTCGCGTGTTCGCGGTGGAGCCCGTCGAGGCCATGCGGCGCACGCTCGCCCTCGTCGTCCCCGGGGCGGCGGTGCTCGCCGGCACCGCCGAGGCCATTCCACTTCCGACCGGCTTCGCCCACGCGGTCACCGTGGCCCAGGCCTTCCACTGGTTCGCCACGCCCGAGGCTCTCGCGGAGATCCACCGGGTCCTCTCGCCGGGTGGCGGCCTCGGGCTCGTGTGGAACCGGCGCAGCATCGAGGAGCCGTTCGAGGGCGCGCTGCACCGGCTGATCAACGAGCACCGCGGCGGGGTGCCCGCTCATATGAGCGGCGAGTGGCGCCGCGTCTTCGAGAGCACGGAGCTCTTTGGCCCGGTGGGCGACGGTCACGTGCCCAACGTGCAGGTCCTCGACTCCGACGGCATGAGCGACCGCGTTCTCTCGACGAGCTTCGTCGCCAACCTGCCCGACGATCAGCGCGCCGCCCTCCTCGACCGCGTGAAGAAGTTGTGGGTCGAGCATGGCGAGCCCGGCGTGCTCCGCTACGTCACCGACGTCCACTGGTGCATCAAGCAGTCCTGACCTGGGCAGAGGAGCACCGCCGCGACCTCCCGTGGCGGCGCACGCGTGACCCGTGGGCCGTGCTGGTGAGCGAGGTGATGCTCCAGCAGACCCAGGTCGCGCGAGTGGTGCCAAGGTGGCACGCGTTCCTGGATCGCTTCCCGACCGTCGCGGCGTGCGCGGCGGCGCCGGTGGGTGACGTCATCAGGGTCTGGGAGGGGCTCGGTTACAACCGCCGGGCGGTCGCGCTCCACGCGGCGGCGCGGATGATGGGCGACCGGGTGCCCGACGACCTCGACGCGCTGCTCGCGCTTCCCGGCGTCGGCCCCTACACCGCCCGTGCCGTCTTGGCCTTCGCCTTCGAGCGCGCCGTCACGCCGCTCGACGTGAACACGGCCCGGCCGCTCGTTCGCGCCTTCGGCGCCTGCTCGCAAGCCGACGTCGACGGGCTCGTGCCGGAAGGTCGGGCGTGGGATTGGAACCAGGCGCTCATGGACCTCGGGGCGACGGTGTGCACCCGCCGGGAGCCCGACTGTGACGGGTGTCCCCTCGCGCCGGAGTGCGCGTGGCGCGGCGCCGGTCCCGACCCGGCGGCGCCGGCCGGGCGCCAGTCGCGGTTCGAGGGCTCGGCGCGCCAGGGTCGCGGCCGGCTCGTCGCCGCCCTGCGCCGGGCGCCGGTCCCCTTCGACCGCTTGGCCGAGACGACCGGCTGGCCTGACGCGCCCGATCGCGCTGCGGACGTGGCGCGACACCTCGTGGCCGACGGGCTCGCCGTCGTCGACGACGGCGTGCTCAGGCTTCCCTGATCACGCCGGCACGCGCAGGACGAGGACGGCGACGTCGTCGCGTAGCTCGCCTCCCTGTAGGTCGAGCACGGCCTGGCTGACCCGCTCCGCGATGACGAAGGCATCGAGTCCGGCGCACGTCGCCACCAGCTCTCGCAAGCGGTACTCGCCGAAGATGCGGCCCTCGGACGAGCGCGCCTCGGTGACGCCGTCGGTGAAGAGCACGAGGGCGTCGCCGGGCAGCAACTCGGTCGCCTCTTCGCGCAGGTCCACGTGCTCGAGCAGGCCGAGCAGGGTCCCGGGCTTCCCTATGGGCTCCACGCCGCCGCCGGCCCGGAGAACGAGCGGGAGCGGGTGGCCCCCGATTGCCACGGTGACCCGCACCCCGCGATCGCTCGGGCGCAGGCGCGTGTAGACCGCGGTGCAGAAGCGATCGCCGCCCCGCTGGCGGAGGATCGCCTCGTTCAGCTGCGCGAGCACGCGAGACGGCCGGCGGCTCTGCATGGCCGCGGCGCGCAGCGTGTAGCGCGCGAGAGCGGTGACCGCGGCGGCGTCGGCGCCCTTGCCCTGGACGTCGCCCATGACGATCGCCCAACCGTCCCCGCCCGTGTGCCAGACATCGTAGAAATCGCCACCGACTTCGTTCCCGGCGCCGGCGGCTCGGTACCGGGCCGCGACCTGCACGCCCGGCACCTCGGGCAGGTGCGGAGGCAGCAGGCTCTCCTGCAGGGTCCGGGCCATCTGCGCGAATCGCTCGCGGCTCTCGAACAGCTCGTGCTCGGCCCGCTTCTGTTCGGTGATGTCGCGTATGTAGGCGGTGAACGTCGGAGGTCCCCGGACCTCGACCTGTGTAACGGCGAGCTCTATCGGGAACTCGCCGCCGTCTCGTCGCAGGCCCACCATCTCGACGCGCCGGCCGATCAGGTGGGGCTCACCCGACTCGAGGTAGCGCTCGCGCGCCGACTCGTGGCGCTCGCGCAACCACGCCGGGATGATCGTCTCGCTCAGCCGGCGGCCGATCACGTCGCCGCGCGCGTGGCCGAAGATCCGCTCGGCCGCCGGGTTGAAGTCGGTGATCAGCCCTTGGTGGTCCATCGAGACGATGGCGTCGAGCGCCGATTCGAGGATGGCCGACTTGCGCGCCTCGGCATGCCCGATGGCCTCGAACAGTCGCGCGTTGTCGACTGCGAGCGCGGCTCGCAGCGCGAGGTCCTCGGCGAGCCGGAGGTCCGCTTCGCCATACGTGCGTGCCGAGGTCGACGTCGACAGAGTGGCGATCCCGATCGTGCGTCCGCGCGCCACGAGCGGCACGATGATCGTCGAGCGGAAGCCGAGTCGCCTGACGAGCTCGATGTGGGCAGGCTCGACGCCCTGCCACGTCTCGAGACTGCCCTGGACGTCGGGGATCAGCAGGGACCGGCCCGACCGGAGGGCATCGAGCATCGGCTGCGTCGGCCCGGAGTCGGGCAGGAGCCCTTGCAACTGGGCGGCGGTCTCGGGGTCGGCGAGCTCGACGCCGGTGAAGGCGACGCGCCGCACGCTGCCGTCGTCCTCGACGATGTCGATCGCGCACCAATCGGCGAGGGCGGGGACAACGAGGTCGGCCACCTGCTCGAGAACGGAGGCGAAGTCCGTCGACGCCGCGAGCAGGACGGGCCCGCTCACCTCCAGGAACGCCAACCGACGGAGCGCGTCGGGTTGGTCTTCGGTGATGTCGGCCACTCTACGACGCTCGCTCGTAGACGCTCACGTGCAGCGCGCTCGCGGCCGTGAACGGCTGGCGCCTCCACCCGCCCCATCGCTCTCGCAGCCGCAAGCCCGCGAGTCGGGCCATGAGGTCGAGCTCGCCCGGCCACGCGTAGCGGAGCGAGATCGGTTGCAGGCGGATCCCGTCCGGCCGCAGGTCGACCTGATGCGCATCGATCCGCTGCTCGATGGGATCGTGCCGGCTGACGTCGAGGCGGACGTGGTCGAGCTCGACGTCGAAGACCGTCACGAGTTGGTCGTCGGCGAACCGGCCGACATCGGGGAAGAAGGCCTCGAGCACGAACACGCCGTCGTCGGTCAGCCGGTGGGCGACATTGGCGAAGCAACGAACCTGGTCGTCCTGGGAGACCAGCGCGAAGAACGTGTTGAACACGACGAACACCAGGGGGAACCGCCCGTCGACCGCGACGTCGGCGAAATCGCCCATCGTGACGGGGATGGCGTCACCGCCGGGCTTGGCCCGAAGGCGCGCGACCATCCGCTCGGACGCGTCGATGCCCTCGACGGCCACCCCACGGGCCGCTAGAGGGAGCGCGACGCGACCGGTGCCGACGGCCAGCTCGAGTGCAGGTCCTGCGCCGGCCAGCCCGGCGAGGAATTCGACCGCGCCGTCCGTGTCGAGATCCCGTGTCTCGACCCACTCGTCGTAGACGTCGGCGACGCGGTCGCCATAGGTTGCCGCGTCCCAGCCCTTCACCCTCTACGAGGTTACGAACTCGACGACGAGCTTGTTGATCTCGGTGGGCTTCTCGAGGTGCAGGAAGTGGTTGGCATCCTCCACGACCTCCATCCGCGAGCCCGGTCCGAGAAACGCCTCTGCCCCTTTTGCCAGCTCGATGCCGAGGGCGCGGTCGTCGGCACCCTGGACGTAGAGCGTCGGCTGCGGGGTCGGCGCCGCCGTCGCGGCCTGCACGTCGGACAGCTCCGGCGCCGGCGGCAGCGTCCCGAGCATCGAGCGGTAGTAGCCGAGGGCGGCGGTGAGGTTGGCCGGCTCGCGCAGGCAGTCCTTCACGCGGGCGACATCCTCGGAGGCGTCGTAGCCGGGACCGGTCCAGTCGGACCACAGCCCCTCGATGAACGCGAGGTCGTTGGCGGCGACGAGCGACTCGGCCATCGGGAGCTGGAAGAGGAACATGTAGAAGGAGCGCTTGAACTGCGGGTAGCTGAAGAACGCGCCGGCCAGCGCCCCGGCAGGCGGCACCGCCATGGTGACCACTCGGCGCCAGCGGCCGGGCTCGTGGGCTGCCGCGCCGTAGGTCGCGGCCGCGCCCCAGTCGTGGCCCACGATCACCGCGTCACCGTCGCCGCCCAGGACGTCGTGCAGCGCGAGGGCGTCGGCCGCGAGCGCCCCGGTCTGGTAACGGCCGTCCGTCGGGACGTCGGTGGGCGCGTAGCCGCGCATGAACGGGGCGACGGCCCGGAACCCGGCCGCCGCCAGCTCGGGCAGCAGGTATCGCCATGTCCATGCCGAATCGGGAAAGCCGTGCAGGCACAGCGCCAGCGGCCCTTTCCCCGTCGCGAGGTACCCGAACTCCAACCCGTTGGCCGTCACGCGGCCTTGTTCGATCTCCACGCGAAGTAGCCTGCCTCATGACCGAGGGGGTTACGAGCTGAGAGTCACCTTCTACGGGGTACGCGGCTCGACGCCATGCCCCTGCGAGGCGAATCGCAGGTACGGAGGCAATACCGCGTGCGTCGCACTCGAGGTGCGCGGCGAGGACCCGATCGTGCTCGACATCGGCACCGGTCTCCGCTTCTGGGGCCAGGACCTGGCCCGCGACGTCCCGTTCCGCGGCAGCGCGCTTGTCACCCATATCCACTGGGACCACGTGCAGGGCCTGCCCTTCTTCGACCCCATCCGGCGGCCGGGCGCGGTGCTCGACATCTACGGACCGCCGCAGGACGGCGAGAGCCTCCGCGAGGCGTTCGACGAGCTGATGAAGCCGCCCTACTTCCCGGTCAGAGCCCAGGAGCTCGGCGGCGAGATCCGGTTCCACGACGTGAGCGACGCCGACCTCGCCATCGGCACGGCCAAGGTCAAGGTTCGTCCCGTGCCCCACCCGGGCCCGACCGTCGGGTACCGCGTCGACTGGGACAACGTCTCGATCGCCTACATCAGCGATCACCAGGAGCCACCCGACCGACGCGTCGCCGACACCGTGCTCGAGCTCTGCGAGGGCGTCGACCTACTGATCCACGACGCGCAGTACACGCCTGCGGAGTGGGGAGAGAAGTGGCACTGGGGGCACTGCACCGTCGACTACGCCGTGCGAGTCGCCACCGAGGCGCGTGCCCGCTGCCTCGCGCTCTTCCACCACGACCCGGCGCGCGACGACGACGCGCTCGACCGCATCGTCGAGCACGCGCGGGCGACGGCCAACGGCGCCGTGGGCGAGGTGCTGGCCGCCCACGAGGGGCTCACGATCGCCTACGACCGTCCGTAGTGGTAGAGCCCGAGACCGACGCGCCGACGATCGAGTCGGCGCGCTACCGGCAGGTGCTGGGCCACTTCGCCACAGGTGTCACCGTGATCACTGCGATGCACGAGGACGAGGCTGTGGGTCTCGCGGCCAACTCCTTCACGTCCGTCTCGCTCGATCCCGCGCTCGTCGCCTTCTGCGCGGCGCACGAGTCGACGACCTGGCCGCGCATCCGGGCGGCGCGGCGGTTCTGCGTGAACGTGCTGGCCGAGGATCAGGAAGACGTGTGCCGCCTGTTCGCCGCCAAGGGCGTCGACCGCTTTGGCCAGATCGGCTGGCACGCGGCGCCTTCGGGCGCGCCGATCCTCTCCGACGCGCTGGCGTGGATCGACTGCGTGATCGACGCAGAGCACGGAGCGGGTGACCACGTGATCGTGGTCGGACGCGTGCTCGACCTTGCTGTCGAGCGCGAGGGGAAGCCGCTCCTGTTCTTCCGCGGGGGCTACGGCCGCTTCGACGCGTAACCTGCGGCCCTGCGTTTTGTCAGCAGGAATTCACCCCATAGGGTGAATTCCTGCTGACAAAACGCAGGGGGAATGCGTGCCGACCATCACGGAGTCCGATGTCGTCGCCGGCGTGTACGTGGTCGAGCCCGATGCCCACGGCGACGAACGGGGCCGGTTCGTCGAGACCTATCGGCGCTCGTGGTTCCCACATGGGCGCGAGATGGTGCAGGCGAACCGCTCCGACAAGCAGGCCGGCACGGTCGTCGGCCTGCACTATCACCTGCACCAGGCCGACTACTGGTACGTGCCGCGCGGCCGCGCCCTCGTGGTGCTGCACGACCTCAGGGACAGCTCGCCAACGGAGAAGGCGACG
>VAXF01000239.1:0-3930 GCA_005888395.1 Actinomycetota bacterium
CGGATCACTCGGCGACATCACGCTCGGGGACGTCGCGAAGGGACTCCGCCGCTACCAGCCGTTCGTGCTCGCGGTGGCGGCGATCGTGCTGGTCGCCGTCTTCCTGCCCGGCAAGACGACCAAGACAACCAACGCCGGCCTCGCCGCCGGCTCCAACAGCGCGACTCCTGCGGCCGGCCAGGCGGCCGCCGGGACGGCAGGCGGCGCCGGTGGGGGCGCACAAGGCGGCGGCGGGACGAGCGTCGGGCCCGCCAACGGCTCGGTGCGCGGCGGCATCAGCGCCGGCGGCCACGACGACCGGCGGGCCCGCCAATCCCTCGGCGCCGGCATCGTCGCCGGCGGCCACGACCGACCCGTGGTGCGACCCCGCGACAGGCCGGCTGAAGATCCCCACGCTGTACGCGGCTCCCTGCGTGCCGCCATTCAGTGGCGACAACGGCGGAGCGACCTACAACGGCGTCACCGCTCAGACGATCACCGTCGCCGTGCCCGAGTCCAACAACCAGGCCCAAGCGAGCGCGCTGCGGGCCGCGGCCAACAGCACCGACACCCAGGCGCAGATCCGTCAGACGATCCTCGACTACATCGACATCGCCAACCACCACTTCCAGCTCTACGGGCGGCAGATGAAGGTGGTGTTCTTCACGAGCACCTACAACAGCAACGACTCGAGCGCCGCCCAGAACGCCGAGTGCCAGGCCGACGCGACGACGGTGGCCAAGCAGCTCCACGCGTTCATCTCCTGGGACGGCGAGCTGCAGGAGTGCGGCACGGTGGCCTACCAGAACACGCTCGCCAACCTCGGCGTGATGTGCTTCTGCACGACGACCGTGCCGTCGTCCTACTACCTCAACTGGGCGCCGTACGTCTGGGGCAACGGGCTGCCCGACGAGACGCAGGGATACGACATGCGCGCCGAGATGGTCTGCGACGAGATCGCGCCCTACCCTCCGCAGTTCGCCGGCGAGGCCGACCTCAACGCACCGATCAAGCAAAAGCGATCGTTCGGCCTGATCTGGCCGGGCGCATCGCAGCTGGTCAACACCGACATCTACCGCTCGGGTGCGCAGTACTTCGCGCAAAAGCTCAAGGCCTGCGGCGTCAACCTCGTCGAGAACGTGTCGTTCCCGATCGTCGACACCAACGGCCCGGCCGACGCGCAGACGCTGATGGCGAAGTTCAAGCAAGAGGGCATCTCCGACGTGATCCTCGTCACGGACCCGCTCGACCCGATCTATCTGACGAGCGGGGCGACCAAGCAGCAGTACTTCCCGGAGTGGATCGACACGGGATCGGCGCTCACGGACCAGACGCACTTCGGACGGCTCTACGACCAGACGCAGTGGCGCCACGCCTTCGGGTTGAGCCTGCTCGCCGACCGCGTGCCGACGGCCCTGAGCGAGGAGTACCGGATCTACGCCTGGGCGCACGGCGGCGCCAAGCCGCCCGCCATCAACAGCGCGACGGTGATCTACCCGTTCACGTGGATGTTCCCGGCGGGTGTGCAGCTCGCCGGCCCCAAGCTGACTCCGAACACGTTCCAGTGCGGCCAGCCGCCGTACACGTCGAGGACGCATACCGGGCCGCGCGGCGCAGCGCAGGCCGTGGCCTGCGTCGGCAAGACCTACCCGGGCCTGTTCGGCTACCCGATCTCGCCGACCAACTACGTCAAGCGCGTCGCCAACCCGGTCGTCAGCTGGGGCTCGCGGCTGTGGCAGTGGGACGACTACAACTTCACCGACGACGGCACGCTGATCTGGTGGGACGTGACCGCCCAAGGGCCCGACGAAAGCGGCAGCCAGGGTGTCGGCATGTGGCGCTACCCCTACGGCGGCAAGCGCTACCTGTACGGCCAGTTCCCGAAGGCCAACCCTCCGTGGTTCAACCCCGCCAACACGGTGACGGTGTTCGACTCGATCCCCGCTCCGGACGCACCACCGAGCTATCCGTTCAAGTGTTACTACATGTGCTGAGCCGCACCGGCCCCGTTAGGACTGGAGGACGCCGTGGCGTGGGACTTCTCGACTGAGCCCGAGTTCCAGGAGCAGCTCGACTGGGTCGACGACTTCTGCCGCACCGAGATCGAGCCGCTCGACCTCGTGTTCCCAGGGGCCGCTTGGTCGCGCAATCCGAAGGCCAAGGCGCTTGCCGACCCGCTCAAGCAACAGGTCAAGGACCGCGGGCTGTGGGCGCTGTTCCTCGACGAGGAGCTCGGCGGCCCCGGCCTCGGCCAGCTCAAGCTCGCCCTGCTCAACGAGATCCTCGGCCGGTACGGGTCGGCGCCGATCATCTTCGGCACCGCGGCGCCCGACACCGGGAACATGGAGATGCTGGCGGCGTACGGCACCGAGCAACAGAAGAAACGGTGGCTCGTCCCGCTGATGAACCAGGAGATGTTCTCGGCGTACTCGATGACCGAGCCGCAAGGCGGGTCCGATCCCAACCTCTTCAAGACCCACGCGCTGCGCGACGGCGAGGAGTGGGTCATCAACGGCGAGAAGTGGTTCACGAGCGCCGGCCGTCGGGCCGACATCTTGTTCGTGATGTGCACGAACGGCATGTTCGTGGTGCCCCGCGAGACACCCGGCGTTGAGATCATGGACTACCCGTCGCTGCACAACCACGTCCGCTACAACGATGTGCGCGTCCCGCACGACCACCTGCTCGGACCGGAGGACGGCGCCAAGGTCCTGGCCCAGCGCCGCCTCGGCGGCGGCCGCATCCATCACGCCATGCGCACGGTCGCCCAGGTGAAGCGGGCCTTCGACATGATGTGCGAGCGGGCCCTGAGCCGTGAGTCGCACGGCAAGGTCATCGCCGACCACCAGATGGTGCAGGAGGCGATCGCCGATTCGTACGCCGAGATCAACATGCTGCGCCTGCTGGTGCTGTGGACGGCGTGGACGATCGACAACTCGAACACTCAGGAGGCCCGCACCCAGATCGCGGCCTGCAAGTACACGTGCGCCAAGGTCCTTCGCGAGGTGACCTACCGCGCCCTGCACATCATGGGATCACTCGGCACCACAAACCTCACTCCGTTGCAGGCCATGTGGGCCACCGCGCCGACGATGGCGATAGCCGACGGCGTCGACGAGGTCCACAAGGTCACCGTCGCCCGCAACATCTTGAAGGGCTACGAGCCTCACGACGGTCTTTGGCCGACCGAGTACATCCCAGCGAAGCGCGAGCAGGCCAAGAAGAAGTACGCCGATCTGCTGGCCGCCGACCCCGACTACGCCGCCTGGTCAGAGCGCGCCGAGCGAGCGATGATGCGCGGGCATTGACCGAGTTCGCGTTCGCCGACGTCTGGGAGGCCGTCGCCGGGGCCCGCGGTGAGAGCACAGCGCTCGTTCACGGGCCACGGCGCGAGTCATGGTCCGAGCTCAGCGCCCGAGCGGACGCGGTCGCCGCGGCGCTCGTGACAGCGGGCGCGCAACGCCAGGACAACCTCGAGGCGTTCTTCGCGACGCTGAAGGCCGGGCTCGTCCCGGTCAATACCAACTACCGCTACGGGCCCGATGAGCTCCGCTACCTCTGGAGCAACGCCGACGCAGTCGCCGTTGTCTTCGACGCAGCGTTCACTGGGACCGTTGAGCAGGTCCGGCGACAGGTCCCGTCGGTTCGCCTGTGGCTGCGTGTCGGCGACGTCGGCGGGTGCCCGCAATGGGCCGTGTCCTACGAGGACGTCGCGTCGGCCGCCACCGCTGGCCCGACACGGGCGCCGTGGGGCCGTCACCCTGATGACCAGATCTTCGTCTACACCGGCGGGACGACCGGCATGCCCAAGGGTGTCATGTGGCGCCAGGGCACCCTCGGTGCGAGCCAACCGGCCGCCGCCGGCACCGCCCCGCCCGAGACCTTGGACGCTGTTGTTGCCGCGCTCCCGGAGTCCGGGCCAGTCGTGCTTCCGGCCTGCCCACTCATGCA
>VAXF01000239.1:3958-7583 GCA_005888395.1 Actinomycetota bacterium
CAAGGGGGGTGCGTCGTGACGCTGCCGGGTCGGGAGTTCGACCCGGTCGAACTGTTCGACACCATCCAGCGAGAGCAAGTCAGCTCGCTCGCAATCGTCGGTGACGCCTTCGCGCGGCCGATGGTACGGGCGCTGGATGCCGAGCCCGGCCGCTGGGATCTCGCCAGCCTACGCGTGGTCATCTCTTCTGGTGTGATGTGGAGCGAACCAGTCAAGGAAAGCCTCCTGAAGCACAAGCCTTCGCTCCTGCTGTTTGACTCGCTCGGCTCGTCCGAAGCGGTTGGCCTCGGGCAGTCGGTATCCACCGGCGACGGAGTGACCGGCACCGCCACCTTCAAGCTCGGTGAGCACACCCGCATCCTCACCGACGACGGCCGCGACGTCGCGCCCGGCTCGGGCGAGAACGGAATGCTCGCCCGGTCGGGAATCATCCCGGAGGGCTATTACAAAGACGGGACGAAGACAGCGACCACGTTCCGGGTTATCGATGGCGTGCGTTTCGTCATCCCCGGCGACTACGCGACCGTCGACGCCGACGGAACGGTCCGTCTTCTCGGCCGCGGCTCGCAGTGCATAAACACCGGAGGCGAGAAGGTCTTCCCCGAAGAGATCGAAGAGGTACTCAAGGAGCGCGACGACATCGTCGACGCGGCCGTCGTTGGAGTGCCGGACGAAAAATGGGGCGAGGCCGTTTGCGCAATCGTCGAGCCTCGCAACAGCGATGAGCTCGCCGAGCAGGATGTCATCTCGTACGTGAAGAGTCGACTGGCGCGTTTCAAGGCGCCAAAGCGCGTGCTCGCCGTCAGTTCCCTTGGACGAGCACCGAACGGAAAGCTCGACTATCGCCGACTTCGCGCCGACGCCTGCGCTCGCATCGCGCAGGACCGATGACCGCATTCTCCACCCGGGCCATCTCGGGTAACGGGGACGCTCCCCTCAGGGCTTCGGCGGCAGCTTTCCCCGGTAGCTCACCGGGAGGAGCTCGAGCAGCTGTCCATCGGGATCGCGGATGAAGAGGGCGTTGCCGATGTCGCTCTCCTCGACGATCTTGCCGCCATACTCGACGACTCTCTCCGCCGTGGCCCGCACGTCGTCGACCGAGATCGACAGGTGCGTCAGCCCGGGCTCGTTCATCGTGCGGGGTAGGAACGGGGCCGTCGCTCCGGCCGCCGCGTAGTGCATGAGCTCGAGCGAGGCGCGAAGATGACGCTCTCCATGGGCTCGGCGAGCTGGTCGTCCAGCGTCTCCGCGACCTCACGGAAGACCTGCTCCTTCGAGTCGAAGTAGTGGTAGAAGGCACCGTGCGAGAGGCCCGCCCGCTCGGCGATGTCGGAGATGCGCGCCTCGAGGAAGCCGTTCTCCTCGAAAATCTCCTTGGCGGCGTCGAGCAACCGCGCTCTCGTCTGCACGCCCTTGCGCGAGCGCGGGCCGTTCTGCGCCTCGCCTTCGCCTGCGGGCTCTACCGCCGACACGGCTCGGACTCTACCGGCGGGATCCGCGGCGGCGGCCGCTCGGCGGCGGCCGGCAGGAAGATGCCGAACTTCACTGGCTACGAGTGATGTCGACCGTGAGCCGCGCCGGGCCGGTCTCGAAGAATGCGGGGACGTTCTCGTAGACGTACCCGTCGGTCAGCCGGACCGCGCCGCTCGGGAAGTGCTGCAGGAACGCGCTGATCGCGATGCGGGCGACGGCGCGGGCGAGCGGCGCGCCTGGGCAGAAGTGGGGCCCGTAGCCGAACGTCAAGTGGTCGGAGGTGTTGGCGCGGTCGACGTCGAACTCGTCGCTGTTCTCGAAGACGGCCTCGTCGCGGTTGGCGCACGCCGTACCCATGACCACCCGCTGCCCGGCGTGGATGACCGTGCCGTCGATTTCCGTGTCTCGGACACAGCCGCGCGGGATGAACATGACCGGCGGCGCGAGCCGGAGGCTCTCCTCGATAGCGCGGGGCCACGCCTCGTGATCCGATCGCAGACGGTCTTCGAGGCCCGGGACGGTGAACAACTCGTAGAGCAGGTTGCCTAGCAGCTGGCTGGTGGTCGTGAGGCCGCCGGTGATGAGGTTGCGCACCATCGCGCGCAACTGGCGAGGCATGAGGCGCTCGCCGTCGACGTCGAGCTCGAGCAACTTGGTGGTGACGTCGTCGCGTGGGTGCGTGCGACGCTCCTCGATGCGTGCGTCGATATAGCCGGCAAAGTCGGAGAACCCCTCCGCGAAGCCGAAGACGCCCTCGCGGTTCCGGTGGGTGCCGGGAAAGCCGCTCTCGATGAGGTCCTTGGCCCATGCCATGATCTGCGGCGCGTCCTCCTCCGGGAAGCCGAGGAGGTGCACGGTCGAGGCGTTGGGCAGAGGGCTGGTGAAGGCCGGGACGAGGTCGGCCCCGCCGTGGTCGGCGAGCGCGTCGAGCAGCGCCGTCGCTCTCGATTCGATGTACGGCTCGGCGGCCTTCACCGACCTCGGCGTGAGCGCCGTGACCATGACGCGGCGGACGAGGGTGTGGTTCGGTGGGTCGAGCTCGCCGAGCGTGCGGTCCTCGGTGGGCACGACTACGCCCGGCGCCTTGAAGCCTTGGACGCTGGAGAAGCCGTCGGTGTCGCGCAAGAGCTGCCGGCACTCGGCGTGGCGTGTGACGTAGCCCATCCCGTCGCCGATGTCGACCACGGCCGACTCTTCGCGGAGGTTGGTCAGTAGGGCCCAAGAATTATGGGCTTGTTCGGCGTCGAAGGGGTTGAATGTCTTCGCCACTGGAGTCTGCCTTAGCCGGCGGGCGTGAACTCGAGGTTGAGGTTCGTCAGGCCCCGGAACAGGTAGGTCGGCAGGTACTCGTAGTGGCGGGCGCCCTCTGGTCCGTGCGCGGCCTCTGAGATGCAGACGTCGGCCGTGCGGTCGAGGAGGCGGTTGAGAGTGACGCGACCTTCGGCTCTGGCGAGCGGCGCACCTGCGCACGTGTGGATTCCGAACCCGAAGGCGAGGTGCTTGCGGGCGTTGGGGCGATCGATGTCGAACTCGTAGGGGTTCTCGTAGAAGCGGGGGTCGCGGTTGGCGGCTCCGGGCAGCAAGAGGACGCTGCTTCCAGCCGGGATGTCGACGCCCGCGAGCGTGGTCCGCACCCGCGCCATGCGGAACTGGCCGCGTAGCGGGCTCTCGAGCCGCAGGGTCTCCTCGATGAAGTTGGGGATGCGGTCACGGTCCTCGCGGACGAGCTGCTGGAGGTCGTGGCGCTCGCCCAGCATCTTGAGGGAGAAGGAGAGCAGCCGGACCGTCGTCTCCTGCCCGGCAGCGAACAGGTTGGCGGCGATGAGGGCCACGTCCTTCACGTCGGGGGTGCTGCCGTCGGGGAAGGTCGCCGTGGCGAGACCCGTGATGACGTCGCCACGCGGGTGCCGGCGCCGGTCCTCGACGTACTCCGCAAACTGGTCGTAGAGGAACTCCAGGGGCTTGTGCGACATGGTGCCACCGATCAGGTTGCCGAGCCGCGCCTTGAACCGCCCGTGATCCGACTCGGGCACGCCCTCCAAATCGGCGATGACGAGGAGCGTGAACGGGCTGGCGTACTCGCTGATGAACTCGCACTCGCCCTTGTCCAGGAACTCATCGATCTCGCGATCGGCGAGGCGCCACATGAACT
>VAXF01000246.1 GCA_005888395.1 Actinomycetota bacterium
AGCTTCGGCTCGCACGACAGGGCCATCGCGATCATCACCCGCTGGCGCATGCCGCCCGACAGCTCGTGCGGGTACTCGTCGACCCGTTCGTGGGGCGACGGGATACCCACCTCGCCGAGCAGCTCGACGGCGCGCCGGCGCGCCGCGGCCCGCGAGAGGCGCAGGTGGTAGCGCAGCGGCTCACCGATCTGCCGGCCGACGCGCATCGTGGGGTTGAGGGCGGTCATCGGGTCCTGGAAGATCATTGCGATCTCGCGGCCGCGCACCTGGCGCAGGTCACGCTCGGCCAGCGAACGGAGGTCGAGGCCCTCGAACAGCACCTGGCCCCCGGCCTCCGCCACCGCGCGACGCGGTGTGAGCCCGATGATCGAACGCGACAGCACCGTCTTCCCCGAGCCCGACTCGCCCACGACGCCGAGCATGTGACCTGCATCGAGCGAGAACGAGATGCCGTCGACGGCCCGCACGACGCCGCGGGGCGTTCGGAAATGCGTCGTCAGGCCGACGACCTCGAGGAGCATCTCGTCGGTCCGGTGCCACGACGCCATCAGTGCCATCAGATCGCGGCCTCGCGGACGTCGAGGAAGCCGCGGAGGCGGTCGCCGACGAGGTTGAACGCAAGGACCGTGACGAACATCACCGTGGCCGGGATCAGGCTGACATGGACGGCAGTGCCACCGGCCAGCTTGTCCCGGCCACCAGAGATCATCTCTCCCCAACTCGGGCGCGGCTGCGGCACGCTGAGGCCGAGGAATGCCAGACCGCCCTCGGCCACGATGGCGACGGCCACGACAACCAGCGCAAAGGCGGCGACGGGAAGGATCACATTGGGAAGGATCTCCGAGAAGATGATGCGCCGGTTCGTGGCGCCCATGCCGCGCGCCGCTGTGACGAACTCGCGTTGCGCAAAGGAGAGCGTGGCGCCTCGCGTGACCCGCGCGAACGCCGGGATGGCGACGATGGCCACGGCGAGCGTGACGTTGCGCAGGTTCTGGCCGAGAAAGGCAACGAGGGCGATCACGAGCACGAGCGCGGGGAACGCCAACATGGTGTCGACCAGAAACATCAGCAGCCACTCCACTCGGCCGCGGTAGTAGCCGGCGACCAGCCCGACAGTGCCGCCCACCAGCAATCCCACAGCGACCGCGACGGTGCCCACGATCAGCGACACCCGCGAGCCCCACACGAGTCGGGCGAGGATGTCGCGGCCGATCTCGTCGGTACCGAGCACGTGACCGCCACGGCCGGGCGACGTCGCGATGTGGTTCAGGTCGCTCTTGATCGCGCTCTTGAGCGGGAGCACCGGCGCGAACACGGCGACGAGCACCACAAGGAGGATCCAGAGGGCGGGCACCCAGAACCCCAGCCCGAGGTGCCGGCGCGTCTTCGTACCCGCCTCGGCGAGGACGACCGCGGCCGCCCCCGCGCCAGGGGTGCCGAACGCGGCGTCAGGCGACAGCTCGGGCATGCCGCAGTCTCGGGTCGAGGACGGTATAGAGCAGGTCGACGGCGAAGTTCGCGAGCACGTACCCGGCGGCGATCACGAGCACCACACCCTGCACGACGAGGTAGTCACGCGTCGTGATCGCAACGATGAGCACGCTCCCGATGCCGGGGAGAGCGAACAGGAACTCGACGACCACGGCGCCGCCGATGAGCGAGCCCATCGTGATGCCGGCGACGGTGAGCAAGGAGAACGACGAGGGGCGCAGCGCGTGGCGCAGCAGGATGCGCACCGGCGGAAGGCCCTCGGCGCGGGCTGCGAGGATGTAGTCCTCCTGGAGGGTGTTGATCATGTCGCTGCGCAAAAGGCGCTGGTACACGCCGGCGAGGCCGAGCGCGAGCACGAGCGACGGGAGGATCACCGAGTGCAGGTTCTGGCCGACCGAGTTGCTGAGGTGCACATAGCCGCTGGCCGGGAAGACGCGGTAGCGCACAGCGAGGAAATAGACGAGCACGACCGCCAGCACGAAGTCGGGAATGGAGAGCAGCCCGAACGATGCGCCGGTGGTGACCTTGTCGACCGTCGTATCTCGCCGGTAGGCGGCGAGCAGCGCGAAGGGGATCGCCAGGGCAAGGGCCATGAGCTGCGCGAGCACGACCAGCTCGAGGGTGATCGGGAGGCGTTCGCGGATGATCGTGCTCACCGGCTGGTTGTTGCGATACGACCGGCCGAGGTCGCCGCGTGCGACCTTGCCCAGCCAGTGGGCATAGCGCACGGGCAGCGGCCGGTCGAGGAACAGGTCGTGGCGCACGCTCGTGACCTGACTCGCG
>VAXF01000247.1 GCA_005888395.1 Actinomycetota bacterium
GCTCCACAGGCGCTTGCACACCTCGATGGCCTCGTCGACCCGCCGCCCACGGGAGGCGAAGTCGAGCCCGACGGCGATCCACTCCGACTCGAGCCAGCTCGCGCCCACACCGAACTCGGCCCGGCCGCCGGAGACGATGTCGAGGGTCTGCACCGCCCTGGCCGCGACGAACGGGTGACGAAGACCGACGTTGTAGACGTGCGTGGCCAGCCTGATGGTCGACGTGCGCCCGGCGAGGTACGACAGGTACGCGAAGCAGTCGAACACCGGCGTCGTCGGCGGGACCGGCGGGTGCTCCTCGCCCGGGAACGGGGAGCGCGTCATCTCGACCGGCAACACCAGGTGCTCCGGCAGCCAGACCGATTCGTAGCCGAGCCGGTCGGCCTCGACGACGGCGTCGACGAAGAACGCCGGATTGAGCCGTCCGAGCCCGATGCCGAACTTCACGTTCCGAAGCTGCCGTCGGACAGGCGGTGCCAGCCGCCCGCCGCCCAGTTGCCGCCGTCGACATGGATGGTGGCGCCGGTGACGAACGACGACAGGTCGCCGGCGAGGAAGGCGACCGCGCCGGCGACGTCGTCGACCTGGCCGAGCCGGCCGAGCGGCGTCCCTGGCGTGGCGCCCTCCATCCAGCCGATGCCCGGCGTCGGGATGACGTCAGGGGCGACGCAGTTGACGCGGATGCCGCGGTCGCCCAGCTCCAGCGCGAGCGACTTGGTCAGGCTCGCGACCGCCGCTTTCATCGCCGAGTACACGGCGAAGCCGGGGGCGGCGCGGTGGGCCTCGATCGAGGTGAGGTTCACGATCGAGCCGCCCCGTGTCATCAGCGGCACGATCGCGCGGACGAAGGTCGTCACGCTCGTGAAGTTCTCGCGGACGAGCGCGTCCTCGCCCTTGTCGGAGACATCGAGGAACCCGGCCCGGAAGCCACCTCCGGCGTTGTTGACGAGCACGTCGACTCCTCCGAAGCGCTCACGTACGGACGCGACGAACGCGCGGACGGCGTCTCCGTCGCGTACGTCGAGGACCGCGCTCAGGGCGGCGCGACCGGCGGCCTCGACCTCCTTGGCGGTGGCCTCGAGGTTCTCCGCGTCCCGGTCGCACATCGCGAGGTCGGCGCCAAATCGCGCGAGGGTGACTGCCACCGCCTCTCCGATCCCGACGGCGGCGCCGGTGACCAACGCGACGCGATCAGTCAGCAGCGCGGATGACGGTTCCACCATCGGCGCGGAGGCTAGCGTCCGGCGATGCCGCGGCGGCTCGGGACTCTGGGGGCGATCATCCTGCTCGGCGCGCTGGTTGTGGTGCGCCCGCTGCCCGCCGTGGCCGCCTCGGGCAGGTTCGCCGACCCCGAGGACACCACCACGCCGCTCGACATCGCGACCGTGTCGCACGATTCGGACACCTCGCGCGTGACGTACACGGCCGCGACGTACGACGGCTGGCAGCCGTCGCAGGTCGGCGCCTTTCTCTGGGCGATCGACACGACCGGCGACCAGGTGCCCGACTACTTCGTGGGTGCCGCTTGGGACGGCACCAAGCTGGCGGCCGAGGTCGACGACGGCGCCGGCAATCAGCTCGCGCCCGCGAGCGTCTCGCAGACGATCTCGACGACGATCGTGGTCAGCTTCGACCGGCGAGACATCAGGAGCCCGATCGCCTACTCGTACCGCGTGGCGTCGTGGTTCGACACCAACGGCAACGGCCAGATCGAAGCCGGCGAGGTCGACTTCGCCGGCCCGGTCGACGACGGCCGCGCCGTCGACCGGCTTTCGGGTGCCGACCGGATCGGCACCGCCATCGAGGTCTCCAGCGCCGACTACGACGACGGCCAGGCGAGCGCGGTCGTGCTGGCGCGCTCCGACACCTATCCCGATGCCCTCGCCGGCACACCACTGGCGGCGAGGAAGGACGCGCCCCTGTTGCTGACGCCGCCGGCGCAGCTCGACGAGCGGACCGGCAACGAGATCAGACGGGTGCTGCCGTCGGGCGGCACCGTCTACCTCCTCGGTGGGCCCAGCGCGATCTCCGACGCGGTGGCGGCGCAGGTCGGCGCGCTCGGTTATCAGGTCCAGCGCTTCGCCGGCCCCACGCGCTATGACACCGCTCTCGACATTGCGTCGCGGGGCCTCGGCGACCCGCAGACCCTGCTGCTCACCACGGGCGTGAACTTCCCGGACGCGCTGAGCGCGGGCGCGGCCGCTGCGGCCAAGGACGCGGCGGTGCTGCTCACCTCCGGCTCGACCATGCCGCCCGCGGTCGCCACCTACCTCGCCGCCCACGGCGGCGCAGCGCGTTACGCGATCGGCGGGCCGGCGGCGCAGGCCGATCCGGGCGCCACCGCGATCGTCGGGGGCGACCGCTACGACACCTCGGCGCGCGTCGCCGCTGCGTTCTTCGGGTCCGATCCGGCCGCCGCCGGCCTGGCCAGCGGGGTGTCGTTCCCCGACGCGCTGGCGGGCGGCGTCGACATCGCCGGCGCCGGCGGCCCGCTGCTGCTGACCTCGCCCGAGGGCCTCGCGCCGCCCGTCACCGCCTACCTCGGCGCCCACCGGACGTCGATCTCGGCCGCGGTGATCTATGGCGGCACCGCGGCCGTGCCGGAGTCGGTGCGCACGGAGGTGCTGACCGACCTCAATTGAAGTTCTAGGTTCGCGGCATGGAACATCGAGCGCTGGGACGAACCGGAGTGACCGTCAGCCCGCTGTGCCTCGGGGCGATGATGTTCGGGCCCTGGGGCAACCAGGACCCGGACGACTGCGTGTCGATCGTGCACGCCGCCCTCGAGGCGGGCATCAACTTCATCGACACCGCCGACGTCTACTCGGCGGGCGAGTCAGAACGCATCGTCGGCAAGGCGCTGGCCGGCGGCCGGCGCGACAGCGTCGTGCTGGCCACCAAGTTCCACGCGCCGATGGGCGAGGACCCCAACGCCCGCGGTAACTCGCGGCGCTGGATCATGCGCGAATGCGAGGAGAGCCTGCGCCGGCTCGGCACCGACTGGATCGATCTCTACCAGGTCCACCGGCCGGAGCCCGGGTGCGACATCGACGAGACGCTGGGCGCGCTGAGCGACCTCGTGCACCAGGGCAAGGTGCGGATCATCGGCAGCTCGACGTTCCCGCCGTCGGAGATCGTCGAGGCGCAATGGGTCGCCGAGCGTCGCGCGCGCGAGCGCTTCGTCTGCGAGCAGCCGCCCTACTCGATACTCGTGCGCGGCATCGAGGCCGAGGTGCTGCCGGTCTGCCGGCGGTACGGCATGGGCGTCATCCCGTGGAGCCCGCTCGCCGGAGGCTGGCTGAGCGGCAAGTACCGCCGGGGGATGGAGACGCCGAAGGGCGGCCGGGCCCAGCGGATCCCGCAGCGCTACGACCCCGCGCTGCCCGAGAACGCCGAC
>VAXF01000064.1:0-15687 GCA_005888395.1 Actinomycetota bacterium
TTGAGCAGCGCGCCGATGTCGAGCACGGCGGCCGGGCCGAGGCTCAGGTTCTGGCCCGACGTTGCCGCGGCGGACGCCGACGACGTGTCGATGCCGACCTTCACGCTCGGCTCGGAGAGGAGCCCGCCCGCGATCGAGAGGTTGCTGACCGACGCGGCGATGGTGGAGTGCGCGCCGCTCGCGTCGACGGCGGCGGAGAGCGTGGCCGGGTCGACGCTGCCGGTGGAGACGGGAGTCGAGAGGGGCACGGCCAGCGTGGTGAACGAGCCGTTCGGGCCCGGTGCCTGCACCTCCCTGCTCGGCACAGAGACATTGAGCGCGGGTACGGACGCCGAGCTCAACGAAGCCGGTGCGAGCACGGTGCGCGCGAGAGCAGTGCCGTCGGTCGTCGACTGGCTGTCGACGCCGACCACGCGCGCGCCCAGCAGCGCGCCGTTGTTGCCGAGCTGCACGCTCAGCGCGGTGACCGACAGCGTTCCGGTGCCGACGCCAGTCGCGGCCGCGCCCCACGCGGTGGTGCTGGCGGCGAGAACGAAACTCGCGGACGCGATCACGGCGACTGCACGGATCCTTCGCATGCGCCCACCCCCGGAGAAAGGACTCGCGCCCATTGTCCGCATTGGGTGCCACGGTCACCATCGCCCGATCGCGTCATTTCGCGAGGTCGCGACGAACTAGTCAGGGATCTGTCTCTGTGTCGAGATCTGTCTCTAGGATGCGCTCGTGGCCACCGTGTGGATCCTCGTGGCGATCGTGGTGCTCGTGGCCCTCTTCGTCGCCGTCGCCTACAACGGCCTCGTTCGGCGCCGTAACCGCATCGACGAGGCATGGGCCCAGATCGATGTGCAACTGCGGCGCCGCCACGACCTGATCCCGAACCTGGTCGAGACGGTCAAGGGCTACGCCGCCCACGAGCGGGGCACCTTCGAAGCCGTCACCCAGGCGCGCGCCAACGCCATCGGCGCGCAGGGTGTGGCGCAGCAGGCGCAGGCCGAGACCCAGATCACCGGCGCGCTGAAGTCGCTGTTCGCGGTGTCGGAGCGCTACCCCGACCTGAAGGCCAACCAGAACTTCCTTGCTCTCCAGGAGGAGTTGACCTCGACCGAAGGGCGCATCGCCTACGCGCGGCAGTTCTACAACGAGACCGTTCGGTCCTACAACACCCGCATCCAGAGCTTCCCGACCAACCTGCTCGCCGGCGGCTTCGGCTTCGGGGCCCGCGACTACTTCGAGGCCGACGACACGTCGCGGGGCCCCGTAGCCGTTCAGCTCTAGAGGCTCTCCTGTACGAGCAGATCACCTCCAACAAGCGGCGCTCGGTGCTGCTCGTGCTCGCCTTCGTCGTGGTGCTGGTGGCGGCGACGTGGGCGCTCAACCTGCTCATCGGCTACGGCGTCGCCGGGGTGATCGTCGCCCTCGTGCTCGCCGGCGCGGCGGCCCTCGCGTCCTACTGGAAGGCCGATGCCGTGGCGCTGGCGCTGAGCCACGCGCGTCCTGCCGACCCGGTCGAGTACGCCCGGCTCCACAACATCGTCGAGGGGCTCTGCATCGCCGGTGGACTGCCAAAGCCGCGCGTCTACGTCATCGACGACGCCGCCCCAAACGCGTTCGCCACCGGGCGCAACCCCCGCCACGCCGCAGTGGCGGTGACGACCGGGCTGCTCGAGAACATGACCCGGGTCGAGCTCGAGGGGGTCATCGCCCACGAGCTCAGCCACGTGAAGAACTACGACATTCTCGTCTCCACGCTCGCCGTCACCCTCGTGGGGATCGTCGTTCCCCCGCTCGTGCAGCTGGCCGTCAGCCGGCGGCGCGAGTCGCTGGCCGACGTCTCGGGCGTGGCCCTCACCCGCTACCCGCCCGGGCTGACCTCGGCCCTCGAAAAGCTCCAGGCCCACACCGCAGTCGTGCGCTCGTCGTCGCGGGCGACGGCTCACCTCTGGATAGAGTCGCCCATCGCCCGGCGACCGGGCGAGGGCCGCTCTTCGTGGCTGAATCGCCTGTTCGACACCCATCCGCCCCTCGACGAGCGAATAAAGGCACTTCGCGAGCTTTAGGCCTCCACCAATCGCGCCGAAAGAGACGCCATCCTTTCGCCCATGCACTCCACGTCGCAGCTGCCGCGCACCCCGACGGCCGGCCCGCCTCGCCGGCGGAATGCCGTCGCCGTCGTCGCGCTCCTCGCGTTGGTCGGCGCCGCCTGCTCGTCGGGCACCAAGCACGTGGCGTCGGTCGCGCACCACACGACCGCACCGGCCGCGACGGTCACGGTCACCGTCCCGCCGCCTCCGCCGACCTACCCGCTCACCGGCATCCGCGCGACCGACGCGTCCCGGCTCCACCGGCCGGTCCTCGTCGTCAAGGTCGACAACGCGCAGTTAGCGCGGCCGCAGGCCGGGCTCGACTCCGCCGACGTCGTGTTCGAGGAAGTCGTCGAGGGCGGCATCACCCGGCTTCTCGCCGCGTACCAGTCCCACGACGCGCCGCTGGTAGGCCCGGTGCGTTCGGTCCGGCCCATCGACCCGCAGATCGTCACCCCGCTGCACGGGCTGTTCGCCTACTCGGGCGGTGCGCCCAAGTTCCAGGCCCTGATCCGGCACGCGCCCGTGCTCGACGTGGGCTACGACGCCGACCCCGGCGCCTACTACCGCGACCGCTCCCGCGTCGCGCCGCACAACCTCATGAGCTCCACGGGCGCGCTCTACCGGTTGGCTTCCGGCCAGGCCGCACCGCCGTCGCTGTTCCACTACCTCGTCACCGGCCAGAGCTTCGGTGGCCCGGGTATCGCCCCCCTCAACGGGATGCAGGTCGTGATGAGCACCCGCACCACCGTCGACTGGGGCTGGAACCCGGCGCTCCACCTGTGGATGCGCGGCATGAACGGCACGGCCTACGTCAACCCCGGCGGCGCGCAGCTCGGCGTTCCCAACGTCATCCTCCAGTTCGCGAGCTACCGGAACACCGGCGACGTCGACGTGGCCCGCGAGCCTGTGCCCGTGGCCGACATCATCGGCGGCGGCGAGGCGTGGGTGCTGTCGGGCGGCAAGCTCGTCAAGGGCCGCTGGGCGAAGCCGAACGCCGACATGGTCACCGGCTTCACCGACGCCACCGGCGCGCCGATCGAGCTCGCCCCCGGGCCCACCTGGATCGAGATCGTCCCCGGCGGCAGCCCGACCATTCCTCGGTAACTCGGTTCGCGGCCGGGAGGCTCGGCCGTAAGATGAGGCCGTGACCGACGCGTCCCGCACCACGGGTACCGACCGCGTCAAGCGCGGGCTCGCCGAGATGCTCAAGGGCGGCGTGATCATGGATGTCGTCACGCCAGAGCAGGCCAAGATCGCCGAGGACGCCGGTGCCGTCGCGGTGATGGCGCTCGAGCGAGTGCCGGCCGACATCCGCCGCGACGGCGGGGTGGCCCGCATGAGCGACCCGGCGATGATCGAGGCGATCAAGGCCACGGTCACCGTGCCCGTCATGGCCAAGGCCCGCATCGGCCACTTCGCCGAGGCCCAGGTGCTCGAGGCGCTCGGCGTCGACTACGTCGACGAGAGCGAGGTGCTCACACCGGCCGACGAGGCGCACCACATCGACAAGTGGGCCTTCACCGTGCCGTTCGTGTGCGGCGCCACGAACCTGGGCGAGGCGTTGCGCCGGATCTCCGAAGGCGCGGCGCTGATCAGGTCGAAGGGCGAGGCCGGCACTGGCAACATCGTCGAGGCCGTCCGCCACCTGCGCTCGATCCACGGCGACATACGCAAGGTCACCCAGGCCGACGCGCCCGAGCTGTTCGCATGGGCCAAGCAGCTCCAGGCGCCAGTCGGACTCGTGCAAGAGATCGCACGCGCCGGCAGGCTTCCGGTCCCGCTGTTCTGCGCCGGCGGCATCGCCACGCCGGCCGACGCCGCGCTCGTGATGCAGCTCGGTGCCGAGGCCGTCTTCGTCGGCTCGGGCATCTTCAAGAGCGACGACCCGGCCACGCGCGCCAAGGCGATCGTCGAGGCCACCGCCCACTTCACCGATGCCCACATCGTCGCCAAGGTGAGCCGCGGGCTGGGCGAGGCGATGCGCGGCCAGGAGATCGCCGAGCTCGACGTGAAGCTGGCCGAGCGGGGTTGGTAGTGCCGCCGCCGAGGCCCCCAAGTGATGGGCCCGAAGGTCGGCGTCCTCGCGCTGCAGGGAGCGTCGCAGCTCCACGTTGACGCGCTGGCGGAGCTGGGCGCGCACGTCGTCGACGTGCGCACGCCCGAGCACCTCGCTGGCATCGAGGGACTCGTGCTGCCGGGCGGCGAGTCGACGACGATCTCCCGCCTGCTCGAGCTGTCGGGCCTGTTCGACCCGATCGCCGAACGCCTCGCCGCGGGGATGCCGGTGCTCGGCACGTGCGCGGGGATGATCCTGCTGGCCTCGGAGCTGCTCGACGGGCGGCCCGACCAGCGCTCGTTCGGCGCCGTCGACCTGGCTGTGCGGCGCAACGCGTTCGGCCGCCAGGTCGACTCGTTCGAGACCGACCTCGCAGTCGCCGGTCTGTCGGGGGGTGACTTCCACGCGGTGTTCATCCGCGCTCCTTACGTGGAGCGCGCCGGCGCCGGCGTCGAGGTGCTGGCGACGGTCGACGGCCACCCCGTCCTCTGCCGGCAGGGCGCGGCCACCGTCGCCGCATTCCATCCCGAGCTGTCGGGCGACCTGCGGCTCCACGACGCGTTCCTGAGAGAGGTGCACTGAATGTCGGGTCACTCGAAGTGGGCCACGATCAAGCACAAGAAGGGCGCGCAGGACAAGGCGCGGGGCAAGCTCTTCGCCAAGCTGATTCGCCAGGTCGAGGTGGCGGCGCGCGAGGGCGGCGGCGACCCCGAGTCCAACCCCACGCTGCGCACGATGTATCAGAAGGCGCGCGATTCGTCGGTGCCGATGGACACCATCGACCGCGCCATCAAGCGGGGCACGGGCGAGCTGGAAGGTGTGCGCTACGAGCCGGTGTCGTACGAGGGCTACGCGCCCTGCGGCGTGGCCGTCTACGTCGAGTGCCTCACCGACAATCGCAACCGCACGGGCGCTGACGTCCGCAACGTCTTCACCAAGAACGGCGGCTCCACGGCCGAGCCCGGCGCGGTGGCGTGGCAGTTCGAGCGCAAGGGAGTCGTGATCCTTCCGAAGAACGTGGAGGAGGACGACCTGATGCTCGTCGCCCTCGACGCCGGCGCCGAGGACATCAAGGACCAGGGCGACACCTGGGAGGTGACGTCGCCGCCGGGGGAGCTGGGCCGGCTGCGGGCCGCGCTCGAGGCCGCCGGGATCGCGTTCGACTCAGCCGACATCACGATGCTTCCCAGCTCGGTCGTGCCGCTCGAGAGCGAGGGCGACGCCCGCAAGGTCCTGCGCCTGATCGACGCCCTCGAGGACCACGACGACGTCCAGAACGTCTACGCCAACTTCGACATCCCCGACACCATCCTCCAGAGCGTCGAGGCCTGACCCCCCGGGGCGACTTTTTCACCTGGGTGCACACCTGGCGTGACCGCCGTGGCCAAAAGTCGAGATGGGGTGGGGATGGAGATGGGGATCCCCCCTACGGCGGGCCGGCTCCACTACCATCCGAACGCATGTTCGTGCTGGGTATCGACCCGGGGCTGTCGCGGTGCGGCTACGGCTGCGTCGAGCGCACGCCGGCCGGCCTGCGGGCAGTGGCGGTCGGCGTGCTCGTCACGCCATCCGCCGACCCCGTGCCCGAGCGGCTCGCCGTGCTCGACCGCGACCTGCGGGCGCTCATCGCCGACCTCCGGCCCGACGCAGTGGCCGTCGAGCGCCTGTTCTTCCAGGTCAACGCCCGCACCGCGATGGCGGTGGCGCAGGCGAGCGGGCTCGTGCTGGCGGCGGCGGCCGGCGCCGGCTGTCCGGTGTCTCAGTACACGCCCAACGAGGTGAAGCAGGCGGTTGCCGGGTACGGGAGTGCGCCGAAGGAGCAGGTGCAGCGCATGGTGCAGACCCTTCTCGGGCTGGCCGAGCGTCCGCGCCCGCCCGACGCCGCTGATGCCCTCGCCCTCGCCCTGTGTCATCTCGCCGGCGCACCGCTCGCGGCGCGAGTGGCGGAGGCGTCGCGATGATCGGCTCGCTCCGCGGCACGCTCCTCGACCGCAGGCCCGAGGGCGAGGTGCTCGTCGAGGTCAACGGCATCGGCTACCGCGTCACCGTGCCCACCGGCACGCTGGCCGCGCTGTCGGAGCTCGGCGGTCCGGTGTTCCTCCACGTGCACCAGCACGTCCGCGACGACGCGATCGTGCTCTACGGGTTCGCCACGCGCGAGGAACGCAGCTGCTTCGAGGCGCTCCTGGGCGCGCATGGAGTCGGCCCGGCGCTCGCCCTCGCGGTGCTGTCGGCCCACACGCCGTCGTCGCTCCGGCGGGCGTTGCTCGACGACGATGTGGCCGCGCTCACCATGGTGCCGGGGGTCGGCAAGAAGACAGCGGCCCGGCTGGTGCTCGACCTGAAGGCGCGGCTCGACCTCCCCGACTTCGACCTCGAGCCGGTCCCTGCGAACGGCAAGGCCGGCGCACGCTCCGAGGTCGGAGCGGCCCTCGCGGGGCTCGGTTATGCGGCCGACGAGGTGCGCGACGTGCTGCGCGAGCTCCCGTCCGACGGCGACGTCGAGCAACTGCTGCGCGATGCGCTGCGTCTGCTGGCGACTGCGTCGTGAGCGCGTCGTGAGGGAGGAGCTGCTGACGCCGGTCGCCCAGCCGATGGAGGCGGCCGAGGAGGCGGGTCTGCGCCCGCGCCGGCTGGCGGAGTTCGTCGGCCAGCAGGCGCTGAAGGACAAGCTCGAGATCCTGCTGGAGGCGGCGCGCCAGCGCGGGCAGGCGGCCGACCACGTGTTGCTGGCCGGCCCGCCTGGCCTCGGCAAGACCTCGCTGGCGGGCATCATCGCGGCCGAGATGGGCGTGGCCTTCCGCGTCACGTCGGGGCCGGCGCTCGAGCGGGCCGGCGACCTGGCCGCCATCCTCACCAACCTCGACGAGGGCGACGTGCTCTTCATCGACGAGGTCCATCGCCTCAGCCGCACGGTCGAGGAGGTGCTCTACCCGGCGATGGAGGACTTTCAGCTCGACATCGTGATCGGCAAGGGACCCTCCGCACGTTCCATCCGCCTCGACCTGCCGCGGTTCACCCTCGTCGGCGCCACCACCCGCACGGGCCGGATCACCGGTCCGCTGCGCGACCGCTTCGGCTTCGTGGCGCGCGTCGACTACTACGCGCCCGCCGACCTCGAGGCGATCCTGGGCCGGGCGGCCGAGATCCTCGGCGTGCGGCTCGAGCCCGCCGGCGGCGCCGAGATCGCGGCGCGGGCGCGCGGCACGCCCCGTATCGCCATCCGGCTGCTGAAGCGAGTGCGCGACTTCGCCGAGGTCCGGGGAACGGGCGTCGTCACCCGGGACGCGGCGTTCGAGGGCCTGGCCCTCTACGACGTCGACGCGCTCGGCCTCGACAAGCTCGACCGGGCGATCCTCGACACGGTCTGCCGGCGGTTCAGCGGCGGGCCGGTGGGGCTGTCGACCCTCGCCATCAGCGTCGGCGAGGAGGAAGAGACGGTGGAGTACGTGTACGAGCCGTTCCTGCTCCAGCTCGGACTGCTGAAGCGCACCCCCAAGGGCCGGGTGGCCACGCCGGCGGCCTTCGCCCACATCGGCGTCCCGGTCCCCGAGCGCTCCACCGGGCTGTTCGACTGAAGCCCGGCCCCGGGCAGCGGTAACCTGCGGGCTCCGCTTCTCGAACTGGGGCTTGTTCGTGGCTGCCTTCCTCCCGATCATCGGCGTCTTCGCCCTCATGTGGTTCCTGCTCATCCGGCCGCAGCAGCAGCGCGTCCGCCGACACCAGGCGGTGGTGGCGTCGCTCGCGGTCGGTGACGAGGTCGTCACCGTCGGCGGCATCTGCGGGCGCATCGTCGCCCTCGACGACGAGCTCGCGTCGGTCGAGGTCGCGCCCGGCGTGACCCTGCGCGTGCTGCGCGGCGCCGTGAACGGCCGCGTGCCCACGCCGACGGCGGAGCCCGGCGACTCAAGCGGTTCCGGAGAGCTCGAGGCCTGAGGCATGCGCTCGTCGTGGTCGGCCTCGCTGGTCGGCATCGTCCTCGTCGCCGTCATCGCCCTGCTGGCGACCATCGGCGCCGGCTACACGCCCAAGCTGGGGCTCGACCTGCAGGGCGGCGCGTCGGTGGTGCTGGCGCCCAAGCACAAGGTGAAGTCGGGCGTGCTCAACCAGGCCATCAGCATCATCCGCAGCCGCGTCGACGCGCTCGGCGTGTCGGAGCCCGACATCAGCCGCCAGGGCGACAACATCGTCGTGCAGCTCCCCGGCGTGAAGAACAAGGATCGCGCCCTCAAGCTCGTGGGCCAGACCGCCGAGCTGCGGTTCCGGCCCGTGCTGCAAGCGCTCCCGGCGGTCAGCTCGACGATCAAGACCACACCTGCCAGTCAGGACGTCGCGAGCAACGCCGTGGTCCTGCCCGAGAAGGACAAGGCCGGGCATGTCGTCGCCCGCTACGCGCTCGGGCCGGCGGAGCTGACGGGCCGGGCGCTGAGCGGGGCGAGCGCGGTGGTCGACTCGACCACCGGCCAATGGCAGGTCAGCTTCACCCTCACCGGCAAGGGCACCAAGCAGTTCGGCGACCTCACCACCAAGTACCTCAACCAGCGACTGGCCATCGACCTCGACGCCGTCGTGAAGTCGGCGCCCACGATCCAGAGCGCCATCACGTCGGGCCGCGGCCAGATCACCGGCAGCTTCACCCAGGGCGAGGCCAAGGACTTGGCGCTCGTGCTCCGCTACGGCTCGCTCCCAGTGGAGCTGAAACAGCAGACCGTCGAGACCGTCTCGGCCAGCCTCGGCAAGGACTCTCTGCACGCCGGCATCGTCGCCGGCCTGGTCGGGCTGGCCCTCGTCGCGCTCTACATGGTCCTCTACTACCGCGCCCTCGGGCTGGTGGTGATCCTCGGCCTCGGCGTGTCGGCCGCGCTGCTGTGGTCGATCATCTCCTTCCTGGGAGAGACGCGCGGCCTCGCGCTCAGCCTCGCCGGCGCCACCGGCATCATCGTGTCGGTCGGCGTCACCGTCGACTCCTACGTCGTCTACTTCGAACGCCTCAAGGACGAGATCCGCTCGGGCAAGACCATCCGCTCGTCGGTCGACCGCGGGTTCGCCCGCGCCTATCGCACGATCGTGGCCGCCGACGTCGTGTCGCTGATCGCGGCCGGGTCGCTCTACTACCTCACGGTCGGCTCGGTGCGAGGTTTTGCCTTCTTCCTCGGGCTCTCGACCGCGCTCGACCTTCTCACCGCGTACTTCTTCACCCGGCCGATGGTCGTGCTGCTGGGCCGCAATCGCCTGTTCACCGAGGCGCGCTGGCTCGGCGTGGCACGCGGGCTGGCCGCGGGCGCGCCCGCCGAGGTGGCGACGTGATGGCCGAGCACAAGAGCAGCCTCCGGCACCGCCTGTACCACGGCGAGACCGCGTTCGACTTCGTCGGCCGGACGCGCACGTGGTTCGTCCTCTCCGGCGCGGTGATCCTCATCGGACTGCTCTCGCTCTTCACCCGCGGCCTCAACCTCGGCATCGACTTCAAGGGCGGGCTCGTCTGGGAGGTGCGGGCGCCCCACACGTCGGTCAGCAAGGCGCGCTCCGAGCTGCGTCCGATCGGGCTGGCGGAGTCCAAGATCCAGATCCTGCAGCCGCCGACCGGGCCGCGGCTCCTGCGCGTGCAGGCCAACGCAAAGGACCGGGCCAAGCGCGACGAGGTGACGCGGCGGCTCGAGAAGCTCGGTCCCGTGGAGAGCGTCACCGACGTGGGACCGTCGTGGGGTCACGACGTGACGAAGAAGGCGGAGCGCGCGCTTGTCGTCTTCTTCGTCCTCATCAGCATCTACATCTCGTTGCGCTTCGAGTGGAAGATGGCGCTCGCCGCGATCATCGCCGTGATCCACGACATCCTCGTCACCGTGGGCGTCTATTCGATCTCGGGGTTCTCGGTCACGCCCGCCACGATCGTGGCCTTCCTCACCATCCTCGGTTACTCGCTCTACGACACCGTCGTCGTGTTCGACAAGGTCGGGGAGAACACACGCGGCTTGGCCGCTTCCGGGCGTCTGACCTACGGCGACACGGTCAACCTCTCGATGAACCAGGTGCTCATGCGTTCGCTGAACACCTCGCTCGTCGCCATCCTCCCCGTGTTGTCGGTGCTGGTGATCGGCGCCTACGCCCTTGGTGCAACCGCGCTGCAGGACTTCGGGCTCGCCCTTCTCGTCGGCCTGCTCACCGGGGCCTACTCGTCGATCTTCGTCGCCTCCCCGGTGCTCGCCATGCTCAAGGAGCGCGAGCCCCGTTACGCCGCCATCCGTCAGCGGGTGCTCACGCGGGGCGCGGCAGCCGGCGCACCGCTGACGCCGGCTGCTGCGGCGGCAATGGCAGGTGGCGGGAGCGCCGGCGCAGGGGGCGGCAGGGCGGCCGAGCCGCCGCTGCGCCCGGCGGCGACGTCGGGCGACGGCAGACCGGCCCCGGGCCCGCCGAGCCGGCCGGCGGCGAAACGCCCGCCGCCGCGGCCCCGCAAGAAGAGCCGTCGCCGAAGGTAGGGCCGCTACTCTCGACGTATGTCACCGGATGCTTCTTGGCTCAAGGAGCACATCCGCGACATCCCCGACTTCCCGCGTCCGGGCGTCGTGTTCAAGGACATCACGCCGCTGCTGCGCGACGCCGAGGCCTATCGCTTCGTGGTCGACACGCTCTGCGACCACTTCGACGGCCGGGGCGTGACCAAGGTCCTCGGGATCGAGGCGCGCGGCCTGATCCTCGCCGCGCCGGTCGCCTACCGACTCGGGGCGGGGTTCGTGCCCGTCCGGAAGGCCGGGAAGCTGCCCTGGGAGATCGAGAGGGAGGAGTACGAGCTCGAGTACGGCACCGACCTGCTCGAGGTCCACCGCGACGCCTTCGCACCGGGGGAGCGCGTGCTCATCGTCGACGACGTGCTCGCCACCGGCGGCACCGCCGCCGCCACGGTCCGCCTCGTCGAGCGGCTGGGTGGCGTCGTCGTCGGCCTCGGGCTCGTCATCGAGCTGGCGTTCCTCGACGGCCGCCGGAAGCTGGGCGACCGCGACGTCCTGTCCCTGATCAGCTACGACTGAGTAGACACGTGGCCACCGTCGACCGCGTGCTTCCCTGGCGGCGGCAGCCGGCGTCCGACGAGCTGGCGCCGTTGCTGGCGACCTACCGCACCCGCCACCCACGCGCGCCCACCACCCTCATCAGCCAGGCCTACGACGTCGCCGCCGCCGCCCACGAGAACCAACTCCGCAAGTCGGGCGACCCCTACATCCACCACCCGCTGGCCGTGGCGATGATCCTCGCCGAGCTCGGGCTCGACGACGTCACCGTGGCGGCCGCACTGCTGCACGACGCGGTCGAGGACACGGGCCTCACCATCGACGACATCTCCCGCGACTTCGGTCCCGAGGTGGCGTCGATCGTCGACGGCGTCACCAAGCTCGACCGCGTCAGCTTCGACTCGCGCGAGGCACAGCAGGCCGCGTCGATGCGCAAGATGCTCGTGGCGATGGCGAAGGACATCCGCGTCCTCCTCATCAAGCTCGCCGACCGCCTGCACAACATGCGCACGCTCGCGGCGATGCCACAGTGGCGCCAGCGGCGTACCGCTCAGGAAACGCTCGACATCTACGCGTCGCTGGCTCACCGCCTCGGCATCGCGGGCATGAAGTGGGAGCTCGAGGACCTCGCCTTCGCAACCCTGCACCCCAAGCGATACGCCGAGATCGAGCAGATGGTCGCGACGCGCGCGCCGGAGCGTGACGTCTACATCGCCCAGGTGCTCGAGCAGGTGCGCGAGAGGCTCGCCGAGCTGCGGATCGACGCCGAGGTCACCGGGCGACCGAAGAACCTCTGGAGCATCTACGAGAAGATGGTCGTCAAGGGCAAGGAGTTCGACGAGATCTACGACCTGGTCGGCATCCGGGTCACCGTCGAGAGCGTGAAGGACTGTTACGCCGCCCTCGGCTCGCTGCACGCCACATGGAAGCCGGTGCAGGGCCGGTTCAAGGACTACATCGCCATGCCGAAGTTCAACCTCTACCAGTCGCTCCACACCACAGTGGTCGGGCCGGAGGGGAAGCCGCTCGAGGTGCAGATCCGCACCAAGGAGATGCATCAGCGAGCCGAGTTCGGCATCGCAGCCCACTGGGGCTACAAGGAACGCTCGCCCGCGACCGACATCGCGTGGCTCAACCGCATCGTCGACTGGCAGCAGGAGACCTCCGACCCGGCCGAGTTCATGAAGTCCCTGAAGATCGACCTCGAGCAGGACGAGGTCTTCGTCTTCACGCCCAAGGGCGACGTCGTGACCATGCCGATGGGCGCGACGCCGATCGACTTCGCCTACTCCATCCACACCGAGGTGGGCCACCGCTGCATCGGCGCGCGCGTCAACGGCCGCCTCGTGCCGCTCGAGACGCCCCTCGCCTCGGGCGACACGGTCGAGATCTTCACGTCGAAGGTCGAGGGCGCGGGCCCGTCGCGCGACTGGCTCCAGCTGGTCGCCACTCCGCGCGCCCGCAACAAGATCCGGCAGTGGTTCTCGCGCGAGCGGCGGGAGGACGCGCGCGAGACGGGGCGGGAGGAGCTGGTGAAGGCGCTCCGGCGCGAGGGCCTCCCGGTGCAGAAACTGACGACGTCACCGGTGCTCGTGCAGGTCGCCGAGGCGGTCGGCTACGCCGATCTCGACGCGCTCCACGCCGCCATCGGCGAGGGCCACGTGTCGCCGAAGTCCGTCGCCCAGAGGGTGGCGCGAGAGCTACGGGGCGGCGACAGCGAGGAGCAGCTCCCCACCACCGTGCGCCAGCCCCGGCGGCAGCGCCGGCAGTCGGTCGGCGTGCATGTGGAGGGCCTCGACGACGTGATGGTGCGGCTGTCGCGCTGCTGCACGCCCGTGCCCGGCGACGAGATCATCGGGTTCGTCACGCGTGGCCGAGGCGTGTCGGTGCACCGTTCCGACTGCGCCAACGCGGTGTCGCTGTCGGTCGGGCAGGGTGACCGCCTGATCGAGGTGGAATGGGACCGGGAGAGCGAGGGATCGTTCGTCGCCTCGGTCGAGATCCGCGCCCTCGACCGGTCGAAGCTGCTGCGCGACGTCACCACCGTGCTCTCGGAGCAGCACGTCAACATCCTCGCGTCGAGCTCCCACACCGGCGCCGACCGTGTCGCCCGTCTCCGCTTCGACTTCGAGCTCGCCGACCCCTCGCACCTCGAGTCGATCCTCGGAGCCGTCAAGCGCGTCGACTCCGTCTACGACGCCTACCGGGTGCTCCCCGGCGCCGGCAAGTAGCGGGCACCGCAGGCCTCAGCGTTTTGTCAGCAGAAACTCACCCCAGTGGGTGGATTCCTGCTGACAAAACGGTGCGGGGAAGCGCGAATCGGGGCCGGTAGCCTCGACGGGTGGCCGAGTTCCAGGCGCCCGTAGGGACGCGCGACGTGCTGCCGCCCGAGTCGGCGCGGTGGGCGGCGCTGGTGGCGCGGTTCGCGAGCACCGTGACGCGGGCGGGGTACGGGCTGGTGGTGGGGCCGATGTTCGAGGACGTCGGCGTGTTCGAGCGGGTGGGGGAGAGCACCGACGTCGTGCGCAAGGAGATGTACGAGTTCGACGACAAGGGCGGCCGGCGCATTGCCTTGCGGCCCGAGGGGACGGCCCCGGTGGTGCGGGCGTTCGTCCAGCACCGCCCGCCCGTGCCGTTCAAGGCCTGGTACGTGGCGCCCAACTTCCGCTACGAGCGCCCGCAGGCGGGTCGCTTCCGCCAGCACCACCAGGTCGGTGTCGAAGCGCTGGGCACCGACGACCCCGATCTCGACGTCGAGGTGGTGGCGCTGTGCTGGGAGGTGGCTCGCGGCCTCGGTCTCCGGCACATGACGCTCCTGCTGAACTCGCTTGGCGACGACGCATGCCGGCCCGCGTATCTCGAGCAGCTCAAGGCGTTTCTCGCGACGAAGGAGCTGTGCAAGGAGCATCGCGACCGCAGCGTGGAGAACCCGCTGCGTGTGCTCGACTGCAAGCGCGACGAGTGCCGCGCCGCCACGGCCGGCGCGCCGCGCATGGTCGACCACCTCTGCGACGACTGCCGCCCACACTTCGAGCGCGTGCAGCGGGGGCTCACAGCCCTCGGCATCCCGTTCGAGATCGAGCCCCGGCTCGTGCGCGGGCTCGACTACTACACGCGCACCACGTTCGAGCTGGCGTCGGGCGCGCTCGAGTCCGCGCAGAACGCCATCGGCGGCGGTGGCCGTTACGACAAGCTCACCGAGGCCCTCGGCGGCCCGCCGACGCCGGGGATCGGCTTCGGCATGGGCATCGAGCGACTCCTGCTCGCGTGCGACGAGGAGGGTGTGTTCGCCGGTCCGGAGCGCGCCGTCGACGTGTGGGTGGTCGACACGACGGGTGGTGAGGCTGCCGGCGCGCTCGCCCACGTGCTGCGCGACGCCGGCATCGCGACCGACCGCTCGTTCGACGAGCGCTCCATGAAGGCGCAGTTCAAGGCGGCCGACCGGTCCGGCGCACGGATCGCACTCGTCGTCGGCGAGCAGGAGGCGGCCGCCGGCGAGGTCACCGTCCGCGATCTCGGATCCGGCGAGCAGACGACGGTGCCGGCGCCCGACGTCGTCGACCACGTGCGGAAGCTCCTCGGCGAATGACGCTGCGAACCGACTACTGCGGCGCTCTGCGCACCGGCGACGCCGGCCGCGAGGTGCGGCTGTGCGGCTGGGTGGCGAGCCGGCGCGAGCACGGCGAGCACCTCGCCTTCCTCGACCTGCGCGACCACACCGGCGTAGTCCAGTGCGTCGTCGACGGGGCCCAGGACGTGCGGTCCGAGTACGTGGTCCTCGTCGCCGGCACCGTCCGCGTGCGTCCCGAGGGCACGGCCAACCCGAATCTCGACACGGGGGAGGTCGAGGTCGGCGACTGCACGGTGGAGGTCCTCAACCCGGCGGAGCCGCCGCCGTTCCCGGTCACCGACCGGATCGAGGCCGACGAGGTGCTGCGCCTTCGCCACCGGTACGTCGACCTGCGACGCGACCGCATGCAGCGCAACCTGCGGATGCGCGCCGTGGTCAACCGCGCGCTGCGCAGGTCGATGGACGCGCAGGGCTTCGTCGAGGTCGAGACTCCTGCGCTCGTCGCGTCGACGCCGGAGGGGTCCCGCGACTTCATCGTGCCGTCGCGACTGCAGCCGGGCACGTTCTACGCGCTTCCCCAGAGTCCCCAGCTGTTCAAGCAGCTCCTCATGGTGGGGGGGCTCGACCGCTACTACCAGATCGCTCGGTGTGTGCGCGACGAGGACCTGCGCGCCGACCGACAGTTCGAGTTCGCGCAGCTCGACATGGAGATGTCGTTCGCCGGCGCCGACGACGTGATCGCCGTGATCACGACAGCGGTCCTCGACGCGACCGAAGCCGTCACCGGCGTGCGTCCCCCGCCCATCGGGTCGATGACCTGGCACGACGCCATCGAGCGCTTCGGCAGCGACAAGCCCGACGTGCGTTTCGGCATGGAGCTGGTCGAGCTGACCGAGGTCGTGGCGCGTACGGAGTTCCGGGCCTTCCAGGCCCCCGCGGTGAAGGGCATCCGTGTGCAGGGCATGGGCGAGC
>VAXF01000064.1:15744-15941 GCA_005888395.1 Actinomycetota bacterium
TGGTGTGGTTGCGGGTGCGCGACGAGGATGCCCTCGAGTCACCCGTGGCCAAGTTCCTGGGCGATGCCGAGCAGAAGGGCATCGTCACCGCACTGTCGGCCACCGCCGGCGATCTCCTGCTGGTCGTCGCCGGCGAACGGGCCACGACCAACAAGGTGCTCGGCCTGCTGCGCCTCGAGCTCGGCGGTCTCCCGGTG
>VAXF01000248.1:0-3587 GCA_005888395.1 Actinomycetota bacterium
GGCCGGCGGCCCCTGGCCCTGTTCTCTGGCGGGTCGCTCCTCGTCGGCGGGGTGGCCCGCACCGACCTGATCAGCGGGGCGCAGACGGAGGACCTGGCCCGGCGGCTGTGGCATTCGCTCCAGTCCCGCATCCTGTCGCTGCCCGACGACCTGCCCGTCTACCCAACCCATGGAGCCGGGTCGTTCTGCTCGGCACCTGCCGGCGCCGACCGGGTGACCTCGATCGGGGCGGAGCGACGATCGAATCCGTGGCTGGCCGTCGGCGGCGAGGACGAGTTCGTCGACCGGCTCCTGGCCGGCTTGGGCTCCTATCCGCCCTACTTCCTCAGGCTTCGCGATGTGAACCGGCGCGGGCCGCACGTGTTCGGGCCACGCCCGCCAGCCCTGCCGGAGCTCAATCCGCAAGAGGTCACGCACGTCCGCGAGCTCGGCGGGTGGGTCGTCGACGTCCGCCCGGTCGGCGAGTTCGCCCTGGCCCACCTCGACGGCTCCGTGTCGATCTCCTTGCGCGACGCCTTTGCCACCTGGCTCGGCTGGTTGGTCCCTCCCGACGTGCCGCTGGTGTTCGTCGTCGACCGTGAGCAGGACCGCGACCGCCTGGTGCGGGAGGCGCGCAAGGTCGGCTACGAGCAACTGGCCGGCGAGGTCGCCGGGGGGATCGGGGATTGGATCTCGTCGGGAGGCCCGGTGTCGAGCTTCGAGCTCGCCCCGGCGGGCGAGGCGGACGGCGTCATCGTCGACGTACGCCAGCGCAGCGAGTTCGACGCCGGCCACGTCCCCGGCGCCGTGAACGTCGAGCTGGGTTCAGTCGCCACTGCCCCGCTTCCCGACTGCCATCTGTCGGTCATGTGCGCCCACGGCGAGCGCGCCATGTCGGCGGCCAGCGTCCTCGCCCGCCGGGGCCGGCTCGACCTGCGTGTGCTCGCGGGCGGGGCCGCCGACTGGGCCGCCGCACACGAGGCCCGGCTCGCTACCGCATGACGGTGGGCGGCCCGCCGCCTCGGCTCGGGCTGCGGGCGAACATGGCGCAGTTCGGCCTGCTGGTCGGCGTCAACGCTCTCGTCGGCGGCATGCTCGGCCAGGAGCGCACGGTCCTGCCGCTCCTGGCCCGGCGCGAGTTCCACCTGGCCGCCTACACGTCGGCTCTGACGTTCATCCTCGCCTTCGGCGCGGTGAAGGCGGCGACGAATATGGTCGCCGGCACCCTGGCGGACCGGGTCGGTCGCAAGCCGGTGCTCGTTGCCGGGTGGGTGGTCGGCCTCCCGGTCCCGCTCCTCATCATCTGGGCGCCGTCCTGGGCGTGGATCGTCGCCGCCAACGTCCTCCTCGGGGTCAACCAGGGCCTGACCTGGTCCACCACCGTGATCATGAAGATCGACCTGGCCGGACCGGAGCGACGGGGCCTGGCCATGGGGCTCAACGAAGCCGCCGGGTACGGGACGTTGGCGCTCACCGCGCTGGTGACCGGAGCGATCGCTGCCCACGCCGGGATGCGGCCGGCGCCGTTCCTCCTCGGTGTCGTCTACGCGCTCCTCGGCCTGGGCCTGTCGAGCGCGGCCGTGCGCGAGACCCATGGCCATGCCCGCCACGAGGCGACCACCCTCGAGACGCCGCGCTCGGAGATGCCCACACGAGAAGTGTTCGCGCTGACCAGCTACCGAGAGCCCGCACTGTCGGCGGTGAGCCAGGCAGGTCTCGTGAACAACCTCAACGACGGCGTCGCGTGGGGCCTGTTCCCGATCCTGTTCGCCCGGCACGGCCTCGGCGTCGGCCGCATCGGGGTGCTCGCCGCCCTGTATCCGGCTGTCTGGGGCCTCGGGCAGCTCGCCACCGGCGCGCTGTCCGACCGGGTGGGCAGGAAGCGGCTCATCGCCTGCGGGATGCTCGTACAGGCCATCGCGATCTCGATCGTCGCCGCCGGGACGACGTTCACCACGTGGGCGCTGGCCGCCGTGCTCCTCGGAGTGGGTACGGCCATGGTGTACCCGGCCCTGCTTGCCGCCATCGGCGACGTCGCCCACCCTGCCTGGCGCGCGTCGGCCGTCGGCGTCTACAGGCTGTGGCGTGACGCCGGCTTCGCGGTGGGGGCGCTCTTGGCCGGTCTCGTCGCCGACACCCTCGGCCTCGTCGAGGCGGTCTGGATCGTCGCCGCGCTCACCGCCGCCTCGGGCCTCGTCGTCGTCTTCAGGATGTACGAGACCCATCCCTCGCGGCTGCGCCAGGCAGTGTGACCTGCCCGTGGGTGGCGGGACCGGTGAGTTCGCGCCCCGTGACCGGTCCTACCCATGTGGATGCTGTCGTCGTATGGGGTCGGGTCGTGCTCATCGGCCCGACCGGCTCCGAGGTCGCGTTGTGGGTGCTCAGCGGGTCGGCGCCGCCCGACCTCGGTGTGGTCGAGGCTCTCGCCCGGTGGCAACTGTTCGCCCGGCGCGCCGGCGGGTCCATCCGGCTGTGCCAGGCGGCGATGGAGCTCGCCGAGCTCCTCGATCTCGTCGGGCTACGCCGGGAGGTGGGCGGGCAGCCCGAACGCGGGGAACAGGTGCTCGCTGTCGAGGAAGGCGTGGAACCCGGAGATCCGGTCGCCTGAGACCTCGAGGACCTGCAGCGACCACGGCGCGTGCCCGCCGTCGGGGTCCACCCGGTACTGCCCGAACGCGGGGCACCCGTTGGCGGCGGTGGGCAGCAGGCGGGACCCGCGGCAACCGATACCCGGGCCGAGGAGCCACGTGCCGATGTCGGTGGCACCCCGGATCCACATGGCGTACGGCGGCATCGACTGGACGGCGTCGTCGTGGAGCAGCGTGACCAGCGTCGACACGTCGTAGCGCTCGAACGCGTCGACGTATCGGGCCAGCAGCTCGCGCTGGTCGGCATCGACGGGCCGGGACCGCTCCTCGGCGTGCACGGCGGCGAGGGTCGCACGAGCCCGCTGGAGGGCGCTGTTGACCGCGGCCACGGTCGTGTCGAGCAGCTCGGCGACCTCGGTCGCCTGCCAGCGCAACACCTCGGCCAGGATCAGCACGGCCCGCTGCTTGGCCGGCAGGTGCTGCAGCGCGGTGACGAAGGCCAGCCGGATCGTCTCCCGGGATGCCGCGATCTCGGCCGGGTCGCCGTCCTGCGGCAGCACGCGCGCGTCGGCGATGGGCGACACCCAGTTGCGCTCGGCCACCATCGGCCCCAGATGGGACTCGTCAGGCGGCGAGGAGGAGCCGAGCTCCATCGGCCGGGCGCGCCGCTCCCGCCCGCGCAGCATGTCGAGGCACACGTTGGTGGCGATCCGGTAGAGCCAGGAGCGGACGCTCGACCGTCCCTCGAAACCCTCGGCGGCCTTCCACGCCCGTAGCAGCGTCTCCTGCACGGCGTCGTCGGCCTCGAAGCCGGATCCGAGCATCCGGTAGCAGTACCCGGTGAGCTCGCGTCGGTACTGGTCGAGCGCGTCTGGCGCGAGGCTGGGGCTGAGCGTCACGTGTCCGGATGGTAGTCGTGGGTGGTTGGGGGCGAGGACCGTCGTTGACACAGGTATGGGACGTCCGACCCGGCCCGAACTCATCGCGGCGACGACCGGAGGCTTCGGGTCCGCTTTGTGA
>VAXF01000248.1:3632-4393 GCA_005888395.1 Actinomycetota bacterium
GCTCGGCGGCCGGCGACCGGACCTTCGCCATGGTCTGCGCAGCCGCCGCCGCGGTCACAGCGGTCGTGGCGAGGTCTTCGCCTCAGGCGGTGGCCGGGGTGATCACCGGCGTGGGGTTCATCGGCGCCGGTGTCGTCTTCCACGGGGAAGGTGGCCTGATCACGGGGATCACGACTGCCGCCGCGGTGTTCTCGATCGCGGGCATCGGGATCGTCGTCGGCTACGGCCACCTCCTCGGCGGCGTCCTCGCGACCGGCCTGATGCTCGTGGTCCTCGAGTTGCGCAACATCCCCGGGCTCCGTCGCCTCGACGCCCGGCGCTACCAGTCCCGCTTCCGTGAGGACGCCTCGGCCCCTGCGGAGCTTCGTCGCTGGCGCGCCCGGTCCGGCCCCCCGGCCTGAGCCCGATTGCCCCGGGGCGCCCGGTGCCGTTGCTCCCGCGTGGCGGAACCCGCCGCCGACCGATGAGTTGGCGAGCGCTCCGGCGTCGAAGCTGGTGAGATCGTCTCGAGCATCGAGGAGGGAGCCACCATGCCCGCACGAGAGACCCCGCCCATCGGGGCGCCCTGCTGGGTCGACCTGATGACGTCCGACACCGAGCGCAGCCGATCGTTCTACAGCCGGCTGTTCGGTTGGACGGCCGAGGAGCCGAACGAGGAGTTCGGCGGCTACTTCAGCTTCACGAAGGGCGGTGTCCTGGTGGCCGGCTGCATGGCCAGCCAGCCGGGCTCGGGCCAGCCCGACGCTTGGTCCGTGTACCTG
>VAXF01000248.1:4471-5129 GCA_005888395.1 Actinomycetota bacterium
GCGGGCGGCGCCAGGATCGGGATCTGGCAGCCGAAGGCACATCAGGGCTTCGGGATCCTGGGCGAGGCCGGCGCGCCGAGCTGGTTCGAGCTGCACACCCGGGACTACGCCGCCGCCGTCGCCTTCTACCGCGACGTGTTCCGGTGGGACACCGAGGCCATCGGCGACAGCCCGGAGTTCCGCTACACGATCCTGAAGCACGGGGACGCCCAGCTGGCCGGGATCATGGACGCCTCCGGGTTCCTGCCCGAGGCTGTCCCCGCCACGTGGTCCGTGTACTTCGGGGCCGACGACACCGACGCCGCGCTGGCCACGATCGTGGACCTCGGTGGGTCGGTCGTCGCGGCCGCCGAGGACACGCCGTACGGCCGGCTCGCCACCGCGGCCGATCCGACCGGCGCACAGTTCAAGCTGGTCGCGCCCAACGAGTCGATGCCGGGGAGCACATCGTCGAGCTGAGCTCGGGACCGCTCTGTACCGGTGGCGTCGTCCGGCGCCACCGGCGTACGGTGCAGCGGGACGCATGACCGCCACACTGGACATCCTCGGGCAGCTGGTCGCGTTCGACACGACGTCACGGAACTCGAACCTTCCCCTGATCGAGTGGGTCACGGGCTACCTCGACGATCATGGCGTCGAGAGCCGGGTGCTGAGTGAC
>VAXF01000248.1:5214-5704 GCA_005888395.1 Actinomycetota bacterium
CCGTGGACCCGTGACCCGTTCACCCTGGCTCGGGACGGCAGCCGGGCGTACGGCCGCGGCACCGCCGACATGAAGGGTTTCATCGCCAGCGCGCTGGCCGCCGTGCCGAGGATGAAGGCCGGCCAGCTCCGGCGACCCATCGTCCTGGCCTTCTCGCACGACGAGGAGACGGGGTGCCTCGGCGCGCCCTCCCTCGCGGACGCGCTGGTGGCCGACGGTCTACCACCGATTGCCGTCGTGACCGGGGAGCCCACCGAGATGCGGGTCGTCAGGGCCCATAAGGGCATCCGGGCGTTCCGGACGACGGTCAACGGCCGCGACGGTCACTCGAGCCGGACCGACGTCACCGCTTCGGCGGTCATGGCCGCGGCGCGGATCGTGACGTTCGTCGAGGAGCTCGCCGAGCGCCTCTCCGTCGACGGGGTACGCGTGCCCGGCTTCCTGCCTCAGCACACGACGATGAGCGTCGGGCAGATCAACGGCGGTACGG
>VAXF01000249.1 GCA_005888395.1 Actinomycetota bacterium
GAAGGTGGCTGGGGCCTCGCGTACGCGATGTCGAAGGGCGCCTTCCACCGGCTGGCCGGCTTCCTCGCGGTCGAGTACGGCCACCGCGGCATCCGCGCCTTCAACCTCGACCCCGGCTTCGTGGTCACCGAGCGAATGGAGACGGCGCAGGCTGCGATCGGCCTCGGCGACTACCGCGGCGCCCCACCGTCGGTACCCGCCGCCGTCGTGGCGTGGCTCTGCACCGGCGCGGACATCGCCAACGGTTCAACCGTCCTCGCGCAGCGGGAAGCCCTCCACGGCGGACTGCACCCCGACTGGCGCGAGCGCTGATGGCCGTCGACCTGGCCGCGCTCCTCGCACCCGAGCACACGGCGGTCCTCACGATGGAGCTGCAGCGCGGCATCGTGGGCGACCACGGCGCCATCCCCGAGCTGGCAGCGGAGGTGGCGGCGCGTGACGTGATCACCAACACCGCCCGGCTGGTGCGGGCGGCGCGCGCCACCGGCGTGCGCGTCGTCCACTGCACGGCCGAGTTCCGCGCCGACCGGGCCGGCTCGGCCGTGAACGCCCCGTTGTTGGCGGTGCTGGCCAAGCGCCCGAGCCACGTCGTCGCCGGCTCTCCGGCCGCGGCGGTCGTGCCCGAGCTGGGCCCCGACGACACCGACATCGTCTCGTCACGGCTGCACGGCGTATCGCCGTTCACCGGCACCGAGCTCGACGCCCTGCTTCGCAACCTGGGTGTATCGACCGTGGTGGCCACGGGCGTGTCGGTCAACCTCGGCGTGCTCGGGCTGGCCATCGAGGCCGTCAACCTCGGCTACCGCGTCGTGGTCGCGACCGACGCCGTCTGCGGCGTTCCTCGCGACTACGCGCAGGCGGTGATGGACAACACGATCGCGCTCGTCGCCGCCCGAGCTACCGTCGACGAGATCACGCACGCGTGGCCCGGCGTAACGTGACGCCGATGACGCCGCAGGAGATCGCCGACCGGATCGAGATCGACGACCTCATCACCCGGTACGCGACGGCCGTCGACACAAAGGACTGGGACCTGTACCGCACGGTGTTCACCGATGACGCCGTCATCGACTACACGTCGGCCGGCGGCATCCGCGGCAGTCTCGGCGAGGTCGTCGAGTGGCTCTCGCACGCGCTGAAGCTCTTCCCGATGACCCAGCACCTGATCACCAACCGCCACGTGGTGCTCGACGGCGACACCGCCACCGGGCGGTCCTACTACTACAACCCCCTCGGCCGGCCCGACGACAAGGGCGGCATGCAGCTGCTGTTCTTCGGCGGCTACTACAACGACCGCTTCCGCCGCACGGCCGACGGCTGGCGCATCGCGGAGCGGGTCGAGGAGACGGCTTGGGTCGAGGGGAGCCTGCCGGGGGCGCCGCCGCAAAACTAGATCGTGTTTCAGTTTTGGGGTAGGTTCCGAATATGGAGTTCGGGATCTTCAACAGCCTGCACCTGCCCAAGTTCCTCACCGCGGACGACCCCGAGGGGGCCGAGCACGCCCGCCTGATGGACGAGGTCGAGTACGTGAAGGCCGCCGACCGGAGCGGCTTCAAGTACACATGGGCCACCGAGCACCACTTCCTCACCGAGTATTCGCACCTGTCGGCGAACGAGTCGTTCCTCGCCTACTGCGCCGGCGTGACGTCCAACATCCACCTCGGCACCGGCATCTTCAACATCACGCCACCCGTCAACCACCCGGCGCGGGTCGCCGAACGGGTCGCGATGATCGACCACCTCAGCGGTGGCCGCTTCGAGTTCGGCACCGGGCGGGGCTCCTCGACGATCGAGCAGCAGGGCTTCGGCATCCCCGACCCCGACCTCACCAAGGAGATGTTCGACGAGGTCATCCCCGAGTTCAAGCGCATGTGGCGCGACGGCGACTACAGCTTCGACGGCCGGTTCTTCTCGATGCCCCCGCGCAACGTGCTGCCCAAGCCGTTCACCAAGCCTCACCCGCCGATGTGGGTCGCGGCCGGCAACCCCGGCACGTTCGAGAAGGCGGCGCGCATGGGTCTCGGCGTCCTCTGCTTCACCATGGGCTCGCCGCAGATGCTGGCGCCGCTCGTCG
>VAXF01000250.1 GCA_005888395.1 Actinomycetota bacterium
CGTCTCTTCCTCGACCGCACACCGTTCTACGCCGAGAGCGGCGGCCAGGTCGGCGACACCGGCTGGCTCACGACCGAGACCGGCGAAGCGCGCGTGCTCGACACCACCTACGCGCTGCCGGGGCTCCACGGCCACCGGTTCGAGCTCGTGCAGGGCGAGATCGTGTCCGGGCAAGAGGCGGTAGCACGCGTCGATGTCGAGCGGCGTGAGGCCATCCGTCGTAACCACACCGGCACCCACCTGCTGCACTGGGCGCTACGAGAGGTGCTCGGTCCCCACGTCAAGCAGGCCGGATCGCTCGTCGCCCCCGACCGCCTCCGCTTCGACTTCAGCCACCACGGGCCGGTCACCCGCGCGTCCTTGCCAACGAGCCGGTGCGCGCGTACGAGACGTCGAAGGAGGAGGCCGAACGCATGGGCGCGATCGCCTTCTTCGGCGACAAGTACGGCGACGTGGTCCGCGTGGTGGAGGCCGGCGACCGCTCGACGGAGCTGTGCGGGGGAACGCACGTGCACGCACTCGGGACGATCGGGCCGATCAAGATCGTGTCCGAGAGCTCGATCGGGTCGAACCTGCGCAGGATCGAGGCGCTCACGGGCACGGCCACGCTCGAACGCGTGCGCGAGGAGGAGGCGATCCTCGAGCGCACCGCGGAACTGCTCCGCGTGGCACCCCACGAGCTTCCGGAGCGCGTGGAACGCGAGCTCGAACAGCGCCGCGCGCTCGAGGACGAGCTGCGCGCCCTTCGGCGGCAGGCGGCCTCGGGGTCCGCCGCCGAGCTGGCCGGTGGGGCTGCCGCAGGCGTGGTGGTGGCCCGCCGTGACGGCGTGTCCCGCCAGGACCTGCGCGACCTCGCTCTTGCCGTACGCGACCAGACGGGCGTGCGCGCCGTGGTGCTCGGGGGAGCGCCTGACGAGGGCGGTGTCGCTCTGGTGGCCGCGGTCACCAAGGACAGCGGCCTGGTCGCGTCCGACCTGATCGCCGAGGCCGCCCGGCTCGTCGGCGGTGGTGGGGGCAAGGCGCCCGACGTGGCCGTCGCCGGCGGTCGAGACGCGGGCCGGCTCGACGAGGCGCTCGACCGCGCGCGGGCCGCCGCCGGCCTTTGAGGGTCGTCGGCGTCGACCTGGGCGCCAGCCGCATCGGCGTCGCTGTCAGCGACGCATCGGGCACGGTCGCCTCGCCGCACATCGTCCTCCGGCGCGCGCGCGACCGGGCGTCCGACCATGCCGCGCTGCGCGCCGTCGTCGAGGAGATCGAGGCCGAGCGCGTCGTCGTCGGCCTGCCGCTCTCGCTCGACGGCACCATGGGCCCGGCCGCGCTGGCCGTCGACGACGAGGTGCGCGAGCTGGCGGCCGCGCTCCCGGTGCCGGTCGAGACCGTCGACGAGCGCCTCACGACCGTGACGGCCGAGCGTTCGTTGCGCGCCGGCGGCGTGCGGGGTCGTCGGCGGCGGGAAGTGGTCGACAAGGTGGCGGCGGCGGTGCTGCTTCAAGCCTGGCTCGACGCGCGAGCCTCGCGCCCATGACGGATTTCGAGCGTTCTGGGTCGATATCCGCACAGCCGGATGTGCAGATATCGACCCAGAACGGCAAGGGGGATCCGGAGCCCGGGCGGCGGCGGTGGACGCGGGTGCTCCTTGCGGTCGCGGTGGCAGGGCTGCTGGTGCTGGCGGCAGGTGGCGTGGTCCTCGACCGGGCGATCAATCCGCCCGGTGGACCGGGCGCGCCCGTGCGGGTCACGATCGCGCGCGGGTCCTCGGTGCATGCGATCGCGTCCGTGCTCGCGGCGCGGGGCGTCGTTTCGCACGCCCTCCTGTTCCGGCTCTACGTGAAGCTCCGGGGGGGCGGGCCGTTCCAGGCGGGGATCTACGCCTTCCGCCGGCACATGGGGATGGGCGCGGCGGTGAAGGTGCTCCAACGCGGGCCGCTGATCAGCTACGAGCGGCTGACCGTGCCCGAGGGCTTCACCCTCGAGCAGATCGCGGCGCGTGTGGGGCGACTGCCGGGGCGCTCGGCGCAGCGCTTCCTCGCCTTGGCTTCGAGTGGGCAGGTGCGCTCGCCGCTCGAGCCGGCGGGTTCCAACAACCTCGAGGGCCTCCTATTGCCGGAGACGTACCTTCTCGACGAGCACGACGACGAGGCAGCCATCCTGCGCCGCATGGTCGATGCCTTCGCCCAGGAGGCCGCGTCGTTGGGCGCCGACTACCGCACGGTCATCGTCGCCTCGATGGTCGAGCGCGAAGCCAAGGTGGCGGTCGACCGGGGCCCCATTGCCCGGGTCATCCTCAACCGGTTGGCGGCCGGCCAGCCTCTGCAGGTCGACGCGACGGTGCGCTACGGCCTGCACAAGCAGACGGGCACCGTCCTGTTCAAGGACCTCGCGGTCGACACGCCGTACAACACCTACCGCCACACCGGCCTGCCGCCCACGCCGATCGCCTGCCCCGGCCGCAGCGCGCTCCAAGCGGCGCTGCACCCGCCGCCGGGCCCGTGGCTCTACTACGTCCTCGCCGACGCGAGCGGCAAGCACGCGTTCGCCACGACGATCGCCGAGTTCAACCGGCTCAAGGCCGCGGCAGAGCGCAAGGGATTGCTGAGTGGTTGACGCCCCCCGGTGGCCCGCGGGCGCGACGCGCCTGGCAGCGATCATCGGCGACCCGGTGCGTCACTCGCTCTCGCCGGTGATCCAGAACGCCGCGTTCCGTGCCCTCGACCTCGACTGGGCCTACGTCGCCTTCGAGGTGCCGGCCGGCCGAGGCGCGGCGGCTGTTGCCGCCATGCGCGCCCTCGGCATCGCGGGCCTGTCCGTGACGATGCCCCACAAGTCCGACGCGGCTGGGGCCGTCGACCGGCTCACGCCCGCGGCGGCCGCGCTGCAGGCGGTGAACACGATCTCGTGGGAGGACGACGCGCTCGTGGGGAGCAGCACCGACGGCGACGGCTTCCTCGACGCGCTGCGGATCGACGAGGGGTTCGACCCCGCCGGGCGCCGGTGCGTGGTGCTGGGCGCGGGCGGCGCGGCGCGAGCGGTGGTGCACGCGCTCGGTGACGCGAGCGCGGCCGACATCGTCGTGGTCAACCGCACCACGGCGCGCGCCGAGGCGGCGGTCGCGATGGCCGGCGAGGTCGCGCGCGTCGGCAGCGCCGAAGACGCACGCGACGCCGACCTCGTCGTGAACGCGACGCCCGTCGGCATGGACGGCCACAGCCTCGCCATCGACGCCCGTCACCTACGTGCGGGCCAGTTGGTCGTCGACCTCGTCTACCACCCGGCGGCCACGCCGCTGGTCGAGGCGGCCCGCGCCGCGGGGGCCAGTGCCGCCAACGGCCTCGGCATGCTCGTGCACCAGGCCGGCCACCAGCTCCGGACGTGGACGGGGAGAGAGCCGCCGCTGGCGGTGA
>VAXF01000257.1 GCA_005888395.1 Actinomycetota bacterium
GAGGCCGACGGTGAACATGCCGGCGATGCCGCCGGTGCGGAACGCGACCTTGAGGGCGTCGGGGAGCGAGCCGTTGCGCGCCGCCGCCGCGGTGCGCACGTTGCCCCGCACCGCGAGGCTCATGCCGGTGAAGCCGGTGAGCCCCGACATCAGGCAACCGGCGAGGAACGCGGCGGTACGGAACACGCCCGACTGCACGAAGCTGAGCGCGACGTGGTGGCCGTCGGGCTTCAGCACCTTGGTGGAGGTGATGAACACGAGGACGGCGAGGGGCACGAGGATCATCGCGATCGTGCGGAACTGCCGCCGGAGGTAGGCCATCGCCCCCTCCTGGATGGCGGCGGCGATCTCGCGCATCTTGGGCGTCCCGGTGTCGGCCGCGAGCGTCGCCCGCATCAGGACGAACCCGACGCAGATCGCGAGGATCGCGGTGATCATCGAGAAGACCAGCCAGAACCATTCGCCGCCACCGAGGCGGAACGCCTGGTAGCCGCCCTCGCCGGCGAGCACGCGCGTCATCGACAAGAGCTCTCTGGTCGCTTCATGGCGGCAGAAACTAGTTCGGCGGCTGCGACGCGAGCCTCTCCACGGTGGCGGTGAGCCGCTCGACGGCGCTCGTCAGGTCCTCGGTCGTGGCCACTCCGGCGAGCGCCAGCCGCACCGACGCGAGCTCGCGCGCGAGGAACTCGGTGTCGGCCTGGGTGCGGGCGTTGACGGCCCGGTCGGTCTCGGCCTGGGCGCGATCGCGGTCGGCCTGCCGGTTCTGCGCCAGCAGGATCAGCGGCGCGGCGTAGGCGGCCTGCGTCGAGAACACCAGGTTCAGCAGGATGAACGGGTACGGGTCCCAGCGCAGGCCGGCGGCGACGCCGTTGAACGCGATCCACAGGGCGACGACGACGGACTGGGCAACGAGGAACCGCGCCGTGCCGAGCGTGCGGGCGATGGCCTCGGAGAACCGCCCGAACGCCTCGGGGTCATAGTGGACACCGAAGCTCAGGCCGCGCGTTCGCGGCGCGTAGAGGTCGCTCCGCCTCCTCACCGCTGTCTCCTCACCCCTGTCGCCACCCTGCGGGGAGCGTGCGGTCGAGCACGTCGTCGACGGTGACGGCGCCGAGCAGACGGCCGGCCGCGTCGCAGACCGGGACCGCGAGCAGGTTGTAGGCCGCCAGCCGCTCGGCGACGGCGACCTCGGCGAGGTCGGGCCCGATGGGGTCGGGGTGCTCGTCGAGGCACCGGCCGACCTGGTTGCCCGGCGCCTCGCGCAACAGACGCTGGAACCCGACGGCGCCGAGGTAGAGGCCGGTGGGCGGCTGCGTCGGCCGCTCGGTGACGAACAGCTGGGCCGCGATCGCGGCCGGGAGCTCCGGCTCGCGGAGGCGGGCGAGGGCGTGTGCCACCGTGGCCAGCGGGTGCGCGATGACCGGCTCGGGCGTCATCAGCCCACCCGCGGTGTGGTGGTCGTACACGAGCAGACGGCGAACGGGGTCGGCCTCGTCGGGGTCCATCGCCGCCAGCAGCCGGCTGCGCTCCTCCCCGGCCATCTCGCCCAGCAGGTCGGCGGCGTCGTCGGGCGCCATCTCCTCGATCACGTGGGCTGCCCGCTCGAGGTCGAGTCCTTCGATGATGCGCAGCTGCTCCGCCTCGGGCAGCTCCTCGAGCAGATCGGCCAGGCGGTCGTCCTCCATGATCTCGGCCAGCTGGCGGCGCTTGTCGAGCGACAGCCGCCGGATGGCGCGGGCCACGTCGGAGGGGTGCATCTCGCGCATCACCGCGACCTCCCCCGCCATGGCCCCGGCGTCGAAGAGGTCGCGCACGTCGTGCCAGTCGACGAGGCGGGAGGCGCGGCGCCGGCCGAGCACGCCGGGCGTCCCGAGCGCGACCGAAGCCACCTCCCACGTGCGCGCCTGCCGGGGATCGGGCCGGAGACCGAGGTCGTCGACGACCTCCCCGGCCACGCGGCGGTCGAGCAGGTCGCCCGCCAGCAGCTCGGACGAGCGCAGCTGGAACGGCCGTAGGTCGATGGTGCCGCTCTGCAGACGCACGCCGTCGACGCCGATGTGCCCGATCCGGCCGACGCTCACGAAGATGCGACGGCGCTGCACGCCGACGACGATCCCCAGCACGCGCGGCGACTCGTCGCGCACCGCGGGCCCGAGCACGACGTCGGTGACGCGCCCGATCGCGTCGCCGTCCGCGTCGAGCAGCGGGAGCCGCACGATCCGCGACACGTAGACCAGCGCGTCCGCCACCCCCGAACTATGTCTCACCCCGTCGGGGAAGTGGCTGTTACCTCAGAGGACTCTGTACCTCAGAGGACCGGGTCGAGGAAGTCGTACTCGGGGTTGACGATCGCAGGATGGCCGCCGTGCGAGCCGACCGTGCCCTCGACGACGAGCCGGGTGCCGGGACGGATACCGGCCACCTTGCGGCGACCGAGGAAGACGACGATCAGCCCGCCGGTGTCGTCGACCAGCACGCACTCGAGCGTGGGCGCGTCGCCCCACGGCCGGACCCGCAGCGACCGGACCCGCCCGGCGACGCGAGCCCGCTCGCGCCACGGGACCTCCGCGATCGGGATCGCGCCATCGGTGAGATCGGGCGGAAGTACCGCGGCGGCGGGCTCGTCTGTGTTGGGCGCCGCAGGCTCGTGGCGCCGGCGCCGGAGGCGGTCGACGGCGATCACAGCCCGCTTCCGAGGTGATAGGGCACGATCGTCACGTTCGCGTGCGGCAGCCGGGAAACCGCCCTCGCGATCGAGTCGGCGGTGCGGTCGTGCAGCAGCCGGTGCCAGAAGCGGCGGTACACGCGCCTCGGCACCAGCACGCTCACCTCGGTCTGGCCGTCGGCCGCCGCCTCGGCGACGATCTCGAGCACGGCCCGGCTGATGCGGCGGTCGGGGCAATCGACGATCTCGAGCGGGAGCCGCGACAGACC
>VAXF01000251.1:0-901 GCA_005888395.1 Actinomycetota bacterium
TCGAAGGTGCGCTGTCGCGCCGCGAGCGCGCCCGGTTCGAGGCGCACCTGGCCGAATGCCCGCATTGCACCGAGTACCTCGCCGAGATGCGCCGGACGCTCGACGTCCTCGGCCGCATCGAGCCCGAGTCGCTCGGCCCCGAAGTTCGCGACGAGCTCGTGGCCCTCTACCGCCGCTGGCAGGCCTGAGCGCGGCCGGCAGGCCCTCTGTAACGTCGCGCGTGTCCGGCGGACGGTACCGGTGGACGGTTCGCACACACGGGGGGTGGGTTGAGTGACGATGACCTTCGACGAGGCCAAGCTCGAGGAGCTCATGGGCCGCATGGTCGGGTTCATGACCGGGGGCGCGGTCTGCATCGGGATCTGGCTGGGCGACGAGCTCGGCCTCTACCGCGCGCTGGCGGGCGGTGGGCCCGCCGCCGCGGAGGCGGTCGCGGCCGAGACGGGGTGCAACCCGCGCCTCGTGCGCGAGTGGCTCGACGGCCAGGCGGCCGCGGGCCTCGTCGACTACGACGCCACTGCCGACACGTACGCGTTGAGCGCGGAGGCGGCGATGGCCCTCGCCAACGAGGACGCGCCGGTGTTCGTGGCCCGGGGCATGAATGCCCTCGGGGCGATGGCCATGGACCTCGACAAGCTGAAGGCCGCCTACAGGAGCGACGGCGGTCTGCCCTGGGGCGACCACAGCGACTGCCTTTTCAAGGGGACCGAGTGGTTCTTCCGCGCCGGGTACCGCGCCTACCTGCCGGGCGCGTGGATCCCCGCCCTCGACGGGGTCGAGGCCAAGCTCCAGGCGGGCGCCAAGGTGGCCGACGTCGGCTGTGGTCACGGCGCGTCGGTCGTCGTGATGGCGCAGGCCTACCCGAGCTCGCAGATCTGGGGCTTCGACTATCACGAACCTT
>VAXF01000251.1:995-1414 GCA_005888395.1 Actinomycetota bacterium
GGCACCTTCGACCTCATCTGCTTCTTCGACTGCCTCCACGACATGGGCGACCCGGTCGGCATCGCCCGCTATGCACGCGAGCACCTCGAGCCCGATGGCACCGTGCTCCTGGTCGAGCCCTTCGCCCTCGATGGTCGGGCAACCAACCTGGCCGAGAACCCGATGGCGGCGCTGCTCTACATGGCGTCGGCGTCGATCTGCACGCCGAACTCCCTCTCGCAGGAGGTGGGGCTCGGGCTCGGCGCCCAGGCGGGCGAGGGCCGGCTGCGAGAGGTGTTCGAGGAGGCCGGGTTCACCAGCTTCCGGCGGGCCGCCGAGACGCCGATGAACCTGATCCTCGAGGCCAGGGCGTAACGCCTCGGGTGGCGCTGAACGAGCGGCAACAGGCGCTGTGCGCGCAGAGCGCATGGGACTTCTCG
>VAXF01000251.1:1532-4891 GCA_005888395.1 Actinomycetota bacterium
TCCGCGCCGTCGACCGCGACATCGCGACGGGCGTCTGGCCCGACATGACCGAGCACGGATGGGAGCGCGACGAGTGGCCCGCCATCTTCGAGCAGGTCATGGCCTCCGACATCCTCGTGATCTGCACGCCGATCTGGCTCGGTGAGAAGTCGTCGATCTGCACCCAGGTGATCGAGCGGCTCTACGGCAACTCGCACCTGCTGAACGCTGCGGGCCAGTACGCCTACTACGGCCGCGTCGGCGGCTGCCTCGTGACCGGTAACGAGGACGGCGTGAAGCACTGCTCGATGAACATCCTCTACTCGCTCCAGCACCTCGGCTACGTCATCCCGCCTCAGGCCGATGCCGGTTGGATCGGCGAGGCCGGCCCGGGTCCCTCGTACCTCGACCCGGGTTCCGGCGGGCCTGAGAACGACTTCACCAACCGCAACACGACCTTCATGACCTGGAACCTGCTCCACCTCGCCCGCATGGTGAAGGACGCGGGCGGCATCCCCGCGCACGGCAACCAACGCTCGGAATGGGACGCCGGCTGCCGCTTCGACTTCCCCAACCCCGAGCACCGCTGACCGTCCCTGCGTCAGCTCGAGGGCAGGCTCCGGGGGACGGCCGGCACCGTGAACCACACCGTCTTGCCGCAGGCCGACGGCTCGACGGACCATGCCGACGCGAGCGCGTCGAGCACCCAGAGCCCTCTCCCGCGCTCGGCGTCGTGTGCAGCGGCCACGCGCACGGGCACGGTGGGGCTCCCGTCGACGACCTCGACGCGCACCTCGTCGCCGATGAGAACGGTGACCTCGAAGGGCGTGATCGAGTGGTCGACGGCATTGCTGGCCAGCTCCGAGGTGAGGAGCTCGGCGGGCGATGTCGAGAGGCCCGCGGCCCGCAGGGCGTCGGCGACGAACCAGCGAGCTCGGGGAACGGCAGACGGAGTGGGCTCGAAGGAGCGACAGATGCCGGTCGAAGTCTCGCTGTGCGTCGCCGGCTTTTTCATCGTGTCCGTCACGCGATTCCCGTTTTGCCGCAACCGGTGTTGCGGAGAAGCCCTACCCGGCCGGTAATTCGCCCGAAACCTGCAGGTCAGGGCGGGGGCGGCGCGGCCGTGGCACCGCGTGCAACAGTGCTCGCCCATGTACCGGGTCATCCAGTGGAGCACGGGGAACGTCGGGCGGTACGCGTTGCGGGGGATCATCGGCCACCCCGAGCTCGCGCTGGTCGGGCTGTGGGTCCACAGCTCGGGCAAGGAGGGACGCGACGCGGGCGAGCTGTGCGGGCTCGGGCCCGTCGGCGTGACGGCGACCACCGACGCCGGGTCGTTGCTGGCGCTCGACGCCGACTGCGTCTCGTACACGGCCACTGCCGACCTTCGTCCCCACGAGGCCGTCGACGACCTGTGCCGCATCCTGGCGTCGGGCAAGAACGTCGTGTCCAGCTCGATCGTGCCGCTGGTGCACCCGCCGTCGGCCGACCGCGGGTTCGCCGACGTCGACCGCCTCGAAGCGGCATGCCAGGCCGGCAGTGCGAGCTGCTTCACGTCGGGGATCGACCCGGGGTTCGCCAACGACGTCCTCCCATTGCTGCTCACCGGCATCTGCGAGCGCATCGACGAGGTGCGCGTGCAGGAGGTACTGAACTACTCGACCTACGACCAGCCCGAGGTGCTGTTCGGCACGATGGGCTTCGGCCGGCCGCTCGACGAGACGCCACTGCTCCTGTTCCCCGGCGCACTGACGCTGGCGTGGGGCGGCGTCGTGCACCTCATCGCCGAGGCGCTCGCGGTGGAGCTCGACGAGGTGCGCGAGCTCCACGAGAAGCGCGCCGCCCCCGAGACGTTCACGATCCCGCCCGGCACGGTCGAGGCGGGGACGATGGCGGCGCTGCGCTTCGAGGTGCAGGGGATCGTGGCCGGCAGCCCCGTCATCGTCGTCGAGCACGTCACCCGGCTGCGCGACGACATTGCGCCGGAATGGCCGCAACCGCACGGGCGGGCCGGCGGCAACCGCGTGCGGATCGAGGGCTCGCCGTCGATCACGTGCGAGCTGCAGTTGGAGGGCGATGGCGGCGACGAGAACAGTGGCGGCCTGATCGTGACGGCGATGCGCCTGCTCAACGCCATCCCGGCGGTGTGCGCCGCGCCGCCGGGGATGCTGTCGGCCCTCGACCTCCCGCTTGTCGCCGGACGCGGTCTCGTGACGACGGGAGGGCGGGCATGATCCTCGACCGCTTCCAGGTACCGGGCCGGGTGGCGATCGTCACCGGCGCCGGCCGCGGCATCGGCGCCGCCTCGGCGCGGGCGTTGGCCGAGGTGGGCGCCGACGTGGTCTGCGCAGCGCGCACGGTCGAGCAGCTCGAGGAGACGGCCGTGGCCGTGCGGGGCGCGGGCCGGCAGGCACTGGCGGTGCGATGCGACGTGATGCAGCGCGACGACCTCGAGCAGCTGGTCTCCACCACGCTCGAGTCGTTCGGCCGCATCGACATCCTCGTCAACAACGCGGGCGGCTGGCCCCCCAAGGAGGCGCTGCGCACCAGCGAACGGAGCTTCGAGGAGGCCTTTCGGTTCAACGTCACCACCGCCTTCCTGCTCACCCGGCTGTGTGTGCCGCGCATGGTCGAGACGACGGGCGGCGGCGCCGTGGTGAACATCTCTTCGCGCGCGGGTGGCATCGCTCAACCGGGATTCGCGGCGTACGGCACGGCCAAGGCCGCTCTCACGTTCCTCACGCGGGAGCTGGCCCAGGAGCTCGCGCCCAAGGTCCGGGTGAACGCCATCGAGGTTGGCAGCGTCGAGACGTCGGCGCTCGAGTACGTCCTCACCGACGACACGATCCGCGACGAGATGGTGCGCAACACGCCTCTCCAACGGCTCGGCCACGTCGACGACGTCGCCACCGCCGTCGTCTACCTCGCCACGCCGGCCTCCGCATGGGTGACCGGGGCCGTGATGAAGGTCGACGGGGGGCTCGAGCACCCCCAGCTGACCATCCCGGTCAGTCCCCTTTAGCCGAGCCGTCTCGCGTCCGTAACCCGCTGTTCACAACCGTCCCGTACGGTCGGTCGACATGGGCGTGTTCGTCATGCGCGTGTGGCTCCCCGACCGCCCCGGAGCGCTGGGTGCGGTCGCCAGCAGGATCGGGGCCGTGCGGGGAGACCTCGTCGGTATCGACATCCTCGAGCGGGGCGCGGGCAGGGCCATCGACGAGCTGGTCATCGAGCTCCCTGACAACAGTCTCGTGCCGTTGCTGACGGCCGAGGTGGCCGAGGTCGACGGCGTCGACGTCGAACACGTGCACGAGGTGGTGGCACCGCTGCACGACGCCCGCCTCGACGCGCTGCTGACGGCGTCGATGCTCGTGCAGCAG
>VAXF01000252.1 GCA_005888395.1 Actinomycetota bacterium
TCGTCGAGCGCGACGACGCCCACGAACGAGACCTGTTTGAAGACACTCTGGAGCTCGCCCTCCGACACGCCGAGCTCGTCGGCAACCTCTCCGTCGCTGGGCGTGCGATGCAGCTCGTTCTCGAGCTTGGTGTACGCCTTCTCGACCGACCGCGCCTTGGCCCGCACCGAGCGCGGCACCCAGTCCATCGAGCGCAGCTCGTCGATGATCGCGCCCTTGATGCGTGCGATCGCGTACGTCTCGAACTTGAACCCTCGACCGGTGTCGAACTTGTCGATGGCGTCGATGAGCCCGAAGATCCCGTAGCTCACGAGGTCGGCCTGCTCGATGCTCTGGGGCAGGCCGACGGCCACACGGCCGGCGACGTACTTGACCAGTGGCGAGTAGTGGACGATCAGCCGGTCTCGGGCTTCGCGCGCGTTCGTACCCTTGTAGTCGGCCCACACGCAGCCACCTACGCCCGGGGGTGGCTCGCATCGTAGACGGCACGCAGGCGCTCCTTGCTGACGTGCGTGTACAGCTGGGTCGTCGCGAGGTCGCTGTGGCCGAGCAGCTCCTGCACCGCCCGCAGGTCGGCGCCGCCGTCGAGGAGGTGGGTGGCGAAGGTGTGCCGCAGCGCATGCGGATGCGTCGGTGCGGCCGACCGGTGGTCGAGAATGCGCCGGGTGTCACGAGGCGTGAGCCGGCGGCCGCGCCGGTTGAGGAAGAGGGCGTCGGGCGGTGACTCGTCGGTGACCAGGTCGCCTCGGCCCGTCCGCAACCACCCCGCGACCGCCTCGGCCGAGGGCGCGCTCATCGGCACCTGCCGCTGCTTCGACCCCTTGCCCCACACGGTCACGCGGCGGCCGCGGAGGTCGACGTCGGCAAGGGTCAGGCCGCACAGCTCCCCCACCCGCAGGCCGCTGCCGTAGAGCAGCTCGATGACGGCGTCGTCGCGCAACCGGACGCCGGGTGGGTCGCCGTCGACGCCCGCCGGCGGCGCATCGAGAAGCGCGTCGAGCTCGCCCTGCCGCAGGACGTGCGGCAGCCGTCCGTCGCCCTTCGGCGCGGTGAGCGACGACGCCGGGTTGGTGGCCAGCGCGCCCGTCTTCTGCAGCCAGCCGAAGTAGCGACGGAGTGCGGCCGCCTTCCGCGCGCGTGTGCGGCCGGCGCGCTCGCGCGTCGCGAGGTAGGCAAGGAAGCGCCGCAGCACCAGGCGGTCGACCTGCTCGGGTCGCTCGACGCCGGCGCGCTCGGCCCACTCGACGAACCCGCACAGGTCGCGCCGGTACGCGGAGACGGTGTTGTCGGCAGCCTCGCTGAGCGAGCGCACGAACTCGTCGAGGCGCCAAGGCATGGGTCAACCGTACCGGCCTACCTTTCTGCCGAGCGGCCACCGGGCACGACCTGCTCGAGCCAGTCGCCGCGGCTCGTCAGCCAGCCGTCGCGCTGAAGGTGGGCGACTGCGAGCGACGCCGACATCGGCGAGAGCCCGGTGCGGGCGACGAGATCGGCCATCGTCGCCGGCTGCCAGCCGATGGCATCGAGGAGCGTGGCCGCGGCACCGGTGGGCGACGGCCGGCGGTCGAGATCGCGGCGCGAAGGGTCGCGCACGATCGCACCCACCAGCGAGAGCGCGACGAGGACGTCGCCGGCGTCGCGCGCCGGCGCCGCGCCCTGGGCGAGCAGCTCGTTGGTGCCCGCCGACGACGAGCTGCGCACCGGACCGGGGACGGCGAGAATCGGCCGGTCGCGTTGCTCGGCCGCGTCGACCGTGTGGCGCGAGCCGCCGGCGGCGTGCGACTCGACCACGACGACGGCGTCGGCGAGCGCGGCGATGATGCGGTTGCGGGCGGGAAAGCGCCACGGCTCGGGCGCCGCGCCGGGCGGCGCCTCTCCCAGCAGCACGCCCGCGTCCGCCACTCGCTGCCAGAGCGAGCGGTGCCGCCGCGGGTAGACGACGTCGAGCCCGCTTCCGACCACGCCGACGGGCGGCGCGCTGCCGCTGTGGAGCGCGCCCTCGTGGGCGGCGCCGTCGATGCCGAGCGCTAGCCCCGACACGACTGCCACGCCTGCGGCGGCCAGGTCGGCGCCGAGCTCATGGGCGACGTCGCGCCCGTAGCGCGAGCAGCGCCGCGTGCCCACGATCGCCGCGGTCGGCCAGTGAAGGCAGTCGAGCCGGCCGCGCGTGAACAGCACCGCGGGAGGCTCGGGGTCGTCGGCGAGCCGGGGCGGATAGCCGTCGCGACCGAGGACGACCACCTGGATCCCCGCGTCGGTGCAGACCTGCCACGCGCGCTCCGGGTCGGCGGCAGGCGCCTCGCGCGCCCACGCCTCCTCCGGCGGGTGCGCGCGCAGCAGCCTCAGGAGTCGACGCGGTCCCATCGCCGGCAACGACGCGAGCGCGGCCGCGTACGCATCAGACGGCAGGTCTCTCATCGGGTTGCCGCCTTCGGCGGCCGCCCCGCTGAGCGGTGCGCTCTGCCTCTTGGCTCGCTCGCCTTCGGCTCGCTCACAACAGCGCGGTCGCGATGTGCTCCTCGTCGACCAGGTCGCCGGCGCCGGCGAGGTCGGCGAGGGTGCGGGCGACGCGTCGCACACGGTGGAGCCCGCGCGCGCTCAACGCGCCGACGCGGAGCACGTGGTCGAGCAGGAGCGTGGCCGCGGGAGCGAGCGGTGCGAGCTCGTCGAGCGACGGTGCCGGCAGGTTCGCGTTGCACGCAACACCCCGTGCGTGTGCCCGCTCGCGGGCGAGGGCCACTCGGGCGGCGACGTCGGCGGTGGACTCTCCCGGCGGGCCGCCGAGGAGGTCGCCCACGTCGGGACGCGCGACGGGCACGCGCAGGTCGAAGCGGTCGAGCAGCGGGCCCGAGAGCCGCCGGCTGTAGCGGGCGCGCGCCGCCTCGCTGCACCGGCACCACCCGGGCGGGCCGCCCTCGCCGCACGGGCACGGGTTGGTGGCGCCGACGAGGAGGAAGCGAGCGGGGAACGTGACCGTGCCGCGGGCGCGGCACACGCGCACGGCGCCATCCTCGAGAGGCTGGCGCAGCGCGTCGAGCACGCTCGCGGGGAACTCGGCCATCTCGTCGAGCATGAGCACGCCGCCGTGGGCGAGCGAGATCTCCCCGGGCCGCATGCCGTAGGTGCCACCGCCGATCATCGAGACCATCGACGCGCCGTGGTGCGGGGCGCGGAAGGGCACCTCGGTGACGAGCACGCCGGGCGGCAAGGGCAGGCCCGCCGCGGACCGGATGCGGGTTGCCTGCACCGCGTCGTCGCGCTCGAGCGGCGGCAACAGACCGGGCAGGCGGCGGGCGAGCATGGTCTTGCCCGATCCCGGCGGCCCGACGAGCAGCAGGTGATGACCGCCGGCCGCGCTCACCTCCAGCGCGAGGCGGGCGAGGTGATGGCCGCGCACGTCGGCCAGGTCGGGATGAGGCCGCGGGCGGCGCGTGGTCCGCTCGGGCGGCGGGTCGGGCCACGGCGCGTCACCCCGGAGCGCCTGCACCAGCTCGGTCAGCGAGTCGACGCCGCGCACGCCGTGGCGGGCGACGAGCACCGCCTCGCGCACGCACGACCGCGGCACGACCACGACCGCCTCGTTCAGCGCATCGACGAGAGGCACGATGCCGGGCACCCGCCGCACCGACCCGTCGAGCCCCAGCTCGCCGAGGAAGGCGCACCCGGCCACGGCCTCCGCCGGCAGCTCGTCGACGGCGACGAGCAGCCCGACGGCGATGGCGAGGTCGACGCCGGCGCCGCCCTTGCGGACGCTGGAGGGCGCGAGGTTGACCGTCATCCGCTGCTGCGGCCACTTCAGGCCGCTGGAGATCCACGCGGCGCGGACGCGGTCGCGCGACTCGCGGCAGGCCGCGTCGGGCAGGCCGACGATGGTGAAGCCCGGAAGCCCGGTCGAGACGTGCACCTCGACGGCGACGGGCTCGCCGTCGATGCCGAGCAGGGTCGACGACGGGATGGTGGCGATCACGGAGCGCTCCTCGGCTGGAGACCTGAGGAGGGCCGTGCCGCCGGCCACTCGAGCGCTGCGGCGAACGCTACCGAGGGGCTACGACAGGAACGCCGGCAACCCTCAGGAGCCCGTGAAGCGGGGCTCGCGCTTCTGAACGAAGGCGGCCATGGCCTCGGCCGTGTCGGCGGTGCGGAAGTTGACGTTCTGGCAGCGTGCCTCGTCCTCGACCGCCTGCTCCATCGACACGGCGAACGAGTTGTTGAGCATGGTCTTGGTCATCGACAGCGCGATCGGCGGGCCCGCGGCCAGCCGTGCCGCCCACTCCCCCACCACTGCGTCGAGCTCGCCCGGGGGCACGACCCGGTTCACCAAGCCGACCTCGTTGGCCTCGCTCGCCGAGAGGATGTCGGCGAACAGGGCCAGCTCCTTGGCGCGGTGCATGCCGACCAGTCGCGGCAGCAGCCAGCTGCCGCCACCGTCGATCGACAGCCCGCGGCGGGCGAAGATCTCGCTGAAGCGGGCGTCGTCGGACGCCACGATCAGGTCACAACCGAGCGCGAGGTTGCAGCCGAGCCCGGTCGCGACGCCCGCCACCTTGGCGATGCTCGGCTTGGGCAGGCGGTGCAGCGCCAGTACGAGGTCGCCGACGCGGCGCATGTAGCCCATGCTGTCGTCGGTCAGCGCCGACGGGTCGGTGAGGTCGGCGCCGGAGCAGAACGCGCCGCCCGCGCCGGTGAGCACCAGCACGCGATCGTCACGATTGGCGGCCACGTCGGCCAGCGTGGCCAGCAGCTCCTGCGCCATCTCGATGGTCACCGCGTTCTTCTTCTGCGGCCGGTCCATCGTCACCGTGGCGATGCCACCGTCCCGCTCGATCCGCACCGTGTGCATGTTGCGGACGATACTGACGCCGATGGGCTTCAACCCGTTCCGGCAGCAGAAGCGGCGCTCGTCGGACTACGTGTTCGTCGTCGCCGCGTTCGTCGTGGTGGCCCTGCTGGTCGCCTGGGCGATCCGCTAGCTGGCGGCCGCCCGCGCGCCAACCCCTCCAGCTTTTGGGCGCGATATCGGCTGCTCGGACAGCCAGTTACGCGCCCAAAACCGCAGCGCGAGCTAGAAGGCGCCTTCGAGGATCTCGACGGTGCCGTCGAGGACGGAGGCGACGTCGAAGCGCAGCTCGCCGGCGCGGGGGCCGTCCCAGTCCGCCAGCCAGCGGGCGGCGAGGTGGCGGATGCGCACCTGCTTGGCCTTGGTGACGGCCTCGGCCGGGGCGCCGAAGGCGGTCGAGCCCCGGGCCTTCACCTCGCAGAACACCATGATGCGGCCCAGGCGGACGATGAGGTCGATCTCACCGTCACGGCAGCGCCAGTTGCGGGCCACCACCGAGTAGCCGTTGGCCTCGTACCACGCCGCGGCGGCGTCCTCACCGGCGATCCCCACGGACCGCCGCCGGTCGGGAACCGCCACTAGATGTCTTTCCCCGCGAGCTCCTCGATGTTGACGTCCTTGAACGTCACCACGCGCACCGACGACACGAAGCGCGCCGGCCGGTACATGTCCCAGACCCAGGCGTCCTCGAGCTCGAGGTAGATGTAGGGATGCCCGCCCTCGTCGTTGCGGATCTCCTTGTTGACGGA
>VAXF01000028.1 GCA_005888395.1 Actinomycetota bacterium
GAGTCGAAGGGCCCCAAGATCCGGGGCTTCACGTACAAGAACAAGACCAACAGCGGTCGCCGTTGGGGTCATCGCCAGCACTACACCACGATCGAGATCACCGGCATCACGAGGGGTTAGCAATGTCCAAGACCAAGGGTGGGGGCTCCACCCGCAACGGGCGTGACTCGACCGCCCAGCGCCTCGGCGTCAAGGTGTTCGACGGCGGCGCCGTGCGGGCCGGCACGATCATCGTGCGTCAGCGCGGCACGCGTTTCCACGCCGGCGACAACGTCGGCCGCGGCGGTGACGACACGCTGTTCGCGCTCGCCGACGGCACCGTGAAGTTCGGTCGCCGCCGTGGCCGCAAGCTCGTCGACGTCCGCACCAACGGGGCCTGACCAGGCCGTTTCCCACGGGGACGTTCACGGTCCCCCCGTATCCTCTGAGGCGTGGCCGGGTTCGTCGACGAGGCGCAGCTGCACGCGCGTGGGGGAGACGGTGGTGCGGGCGCGGTCTCGTTCCGGCGTGAGGCTCACGTGCCCCGCGGCGGGCCCGACGGCGGCGACGGCGCCAAGGGTGGCGACGTGTGGCTCGTCGCCGATCGCAACGTCGCATCCCTGCTGGCGTTCCGCGACCGTCCCCACCGGCGCGCGGGCGACGGCAGTCACGGGATGGGCAAGGCGCGCCACGGGAAGGCGGGCGGCGACACCCGCGTGATGGTCCCCGAGGGAACGGTCGTGCGCGATCGCGACGGCGCGGTCCTCGCCGACCTCGTGAGCGCGGGCGACGCGTGGCTCGCGGCCCGCGGCGGCCGGGGCGGCCGCGGCAACGCCAGGTTCCTGTCCAACCGGCTGCGGGCGCCGTCCTTCGCCGAGCAGGGCGAGCGCGGGGAGGAGCGGTGGCTGCGGCTCGAGCTCAAGCTCATGGCCGACGTCGCGCTGGTCGGGTTTCCCAACGCGGGCAAGAGCACGTTCATCTCGCGCGTCTCGGCGGCCAAGCCGAAGATCGCCGACTACCCGTTCACGACGCTCGAGCCCCATCTCGGCGTGGTCCGGCGGCATGGCCCGCCCGTGGAGGCGGGCCGGGGGCATGGCTACGAGCTCGTCGTGGCCGACATTCCCGGACTCATCGAGGGGGCGAGCGAGGGCAAAGGCCTCGGTCACCGGTTCCTCCGGCATATCGAGCGGTCGCGCGTGCTGCTCGTACTCCTCGACCTCACCGAGCCCGACGGCCGCTCGCCCGATGAACAGCAGCGCGTGCTCCTCGACGAGCTGGGCCGCTACCGGCCGGACCTCCTCGAGCGCCCGCGGGTCGTGGCCGGCTCCAAGGCCGACGTGGGCTCGGCGCCGTGGGAGGGGCTGCGACTCTCCGCCGTGACCGGTGAGGGCGTCGACGAGGTCCTCGGCCGGCTCGCGGTCCTCGTCGAGCGGGCGCGCGCGGAGCTTCCTGCCGACGAGGGGTTCGTGGTGCTCAGGCCGCAGGAGGAGGGAGTCCGTGTCGAGCGCGAGGGCGACCACGTGTTCCGCGTCATCGGGCGGCCGGCCGAGCGGGCCGTGGGCGTCACCGACCTCACCAACGCGCAGGCGCTCGCCTATGTACACCAGCGGCTGCGTCGGCTCGGTGTCGACCGAGCCCTCGCTCGCGCGGGTGCACGCGAGGGCGACCTCGTTCACGTCGGCGGTCTCACGTTCGAGTACCAACTGTGATTGTCGTCGCGAAGATCGGGACGTCGTCGATCACCGACGACCGTGGCGAGCTGTCACCGCGAGCAGTTGCGAAGCTCTGCGCGGAGGTCGCAGAGCTGCGGGGTGATGGCCACCATGTCGTGATCGTGTCCTCGGGCGCGATCGCCGCGGGTGTGCCGGCCGTCGGGCTCGGTCACGAGTGGCCGGGCGACACCGCCACCCTGCAGGCGGTGGCGGCGGTCGGTCAGAGCCGGCTCATGCGCGCCTACGACGACGCGCTGGCGGAGCACCGGCTCGTGGCGGGACAGGTGCTGCTCGCTCCCCTCGACTTCGTTCACCGCCGGCAATATCTGCACGCGCGGGCGACACTGCGGCGGCTCTTCGAGCTCGGCATCGTGCCTGTGGTCAACGAGAACGACGCGGTGGCCGACGACGAGATCCGGTTTGGCGACAACGACCGGCTCGCCGCCCTCGTCGCCCACCTCGTGGGCGCCGACCTGCTCGTTCTGCTCACCGACACGCCCGGTATGCTCACCGCCGACCCCAGGCTCAGCAGCGACGCCTCCCTGATCGAGGAGATCCTCGAGGTGGACCATGAGCTCGAGCGCCTCGCCGGCGGACGGGGAACCTCGCGCGGGAGTGGTGGCATGGCCTCGAAGCTGGCGGCGGTCAAGATCGCGGCCTGGTCGGGCGTGCGGGCGGTGATCGCCGCGGCCGACCGCCCCGGTGTGCTCGTCGACGCGATCGCCGGTGACCCGAGCGTTGGCACGGTCGTGCGTGAGCACGAGCGTCGCCTTCCGGCCCGCAAGCTCTGGATCGCGTTCGCGGTGGGCGCGGCCGGAACCGTGGTCGTCGACGACGGCGCCCGGCGGGCCCTGACCGAGAGAGGCGCGTCGCTCCTCGCCGCCGGCGTCCGCGACGTGCACGGCAGCTTCGACGCCGACGACGCGGTCGAGATCGCCGACGCATCGGGAAAGGTGTTCGCCAAGGGTCTCGTGCGCTGCGGCGCGGCCGTCATCCGCCAGTCCGCCGGCCGCCGCACGTCGGACCTGCCCGACGGCTCGCCCACCGAAGTCGTCCATCGCGACGACCTCGTCGTCTTGGTATGAAGCGGCTGTTCTTCCTGGTCGCCGCGCTGGCGCTCGCGGCGACGGCGACCGGCTGCGGTGAGCTGACCGGAATCGACCGCACCGAGAGCGCCTTGCGTGACGCCGGGTTCACCGGCGTCACCGTCACCGTCAGTAGCGCTCACGGCTTCGACACTGTGATGGCCAAGGTGTCGGTCGACGCCCCACCGGGCGCGCTCGCGTCCGTCGTCGACAGGGTGGTGGGTATCGTGTGGCGCACGATCGACCTCCGCTTCGACGAGGTGATCGTCGTCGCGCGTGTTCCCGCTCGTCACGTCAAGACGATCCAGCCGTTGCGGCGGGACGCGCTTGAGCGGCTCTTCGGCCCCCGGCCGGCGCGCCTCGACCGCAAATCGATCGGCCAGCAGCTCGCCCATACCGGGCGCACGCTGCTCGTGGAGCTGACGATCGCCGGAGCAGCGGGGCTCGTCGCGTTCGCGATCGTGATCGTGCTGCTCGTGCGGGCGATCGGCTCCGGGACGCGGGCGGCTCAGTCGCCGGTCGCGGGTCAGTCCCCGGCGGCGGAGCACTCGGCGCAGCCGCACCAGGCTCGGAGCCGGTCCCAGGAGTAGATGCCCGTCGAGTGGCCGTCGTTCCACACGAAGCTGAGGCCCCAGGCGCCCGTCAGCTTGGCGCTTTCGATCCGCAACGACTCCGGAGCCCCTGGTCGGGGCCACACCGGCTCGTCCCGCTCCCGCAGGCCCCGGCATTCAGCGCACGGGCAGCGCGTGCGGAGCTCCTCGAGCGCGAAGCGGCTCACGTGGCCGTCGTCGAACGTCACGGTGACGCCGTGCTCGCGGTCGACGTCGACGTCGGTGGCGGTCGTCGACGGCTCCATGGAGCGAGGCTACGGCCTCCAAATCGATTCTCTGGCCGGCGAAGGCGACAAGTAACCTGCGCTGGTGGCACCTGCGGAAATGCGCGAGCTCGGTCGGCGCGCCAAGGCGGCTTCACGAGTGCTCGCGCTGGCCTCGACGGCCGATAAGGACGCCGCCCTGCACGCCGCCGCCGACCTGCTCGTCGGCCGCGCCGCCGACATCCTCGCTGCCAACGCGATCGACGTCAGCCGGTCCGAGAGCGAAGGCGCCCCCACGACGGTCGTCGACCGCCTTCGCCTCACGACCGCGCGCGTCGATGCGATGGCCGCCGGGCTGCGCAAGGTGGCTGCGCTCGCCGATCCCGTCGGTGAGGTGGTGGAGGGCTGGACGCGTCCCAACGGGCTCCTGATCGAGAAGGTGAGAGTGCCCCTCGGCGTGGTGGCGATCATCTACGAGAACCGGCCCAACGTCACGAGTGACGCGTTCGGTCTGTGCCTCAAGTCGGGCAACGCCGCCTTTCTGCGCGGGTCGTCGGGTGCCATCTCGTCGAACGTGGCCATCGCCGCGGTCCTGCGCGAGGGCCTGGCGAAGGCGGGCCTCCCCGAGGACGCGCTCGTGCTCGTGGAGGACACCAGCCGAGAGGCCGCCGTGGAGTTCATGCGCCAGCGCGACTTCGTCGACTGCCTCATCCCGCGCGGCGGCCGGTCGCTCGTCGCCAGCGTCCTCGAGCACGCGACCGTGCCCTATGTCATCGACGGCGATGGCAACTGCCACGTGTACGTCGACGCCGCCGCCGACCTCGACCAGGCCCTCGACATCGTGGTCAACGCCAAGACCCAGCGGCCGTCCGTCTGCAACGCAGCCGAGTCGCTCGTGGTGCACGAGGCGGTCGCCGAGCGCTTCCTGCCGCCGGCGGCGCGCGCCCTCGAGGGCGTTGAGCTCGTGGGCGACGAGCGCACGCGCCAGATCGTGCCGGCCGTCGGCCCTGCCTCCGACGACGACTTCGGACGCGAGTTCCTCGACCTGAAACTGTCGATCGCGGTGGTGCCGTCGCTCGACGCCGCCATCGCTCACGTCAACCGCTACGGCTCGGGCCACACCGAGGCGATCTGCACGCGCGACCTGGCCGCGGCGCGGCGCTTCTGCCGGGAGATCGACGCCGCGGTCGTGACGGTGAACGCCTCGACCCGGTTCACCGACGGCGAGGAGTTCGGCTTCGGCGCCGAGATCGGGATCAGCACGCAGAAGCTCCACGCCCGCGGCCCGATGGGCCTGCGCGAGCTCACCACCGTCAAGTACCTCGTGCAGGGCGAGGGGCAGGTCCGCACCTAGTGGCGACAGCGCCTCGTTTCGAGTCGGTCCCCGCCGTGCGCGAGGGCCTGCGCTCCGTCGACTACCTCGCCGACGAGGGCATCGCGGGCGTCGTCTACCTCGCCGACCGGCTGCAGAAGCCTGTGCTGGTCGAGGGGCCCGCGGGCACGGGCAAGACCGAGCTGGCCAAGTCGGTCTCCCGCATGACCGGCGGCCGTCTGATCCGCCTGCAGTGTTACGAGGGTCTCGACGAGTCGAAGGCGCTGTACGAGTGGAACTACAAGAAGCAGCTCCTGCGCATCCAGGCCGAGCGCCAGACGGACGCCACGTGGAGCGAGATCGAGGAGGACATCTTCTCCGAGGAGTTCCTGCTGACCCGGCCGCTGCTCGAGGCGATCCGCGCCGACGAGCCCGTGGTGCTCCTGGTCGACGAGGTCGACCGCGTCGAGGTCGAGACCGAGGCGCTGCTCCTCGAGGTGCTCTCCGACTACCAGGTGTCGGTGCCCGAGCTCGGCACGGTGGCGGCCAGTCAGATCCCGCTCGTCTTCCTCACCTCGAACAACACGCGCGAGCTCTCCGAGGCGCTCAAGCGCCGCTGCCTCTACCTCCACATCGACTACCCCGACCTCGAGCGAGAGAAGGAGATCGTCACCACCCGCGTGCCCGGCATCTCCGAGCACCTGGCGGATCAGATCTCGCGGATCGTGCGCTCCATCCGCCAGCTCGAGCTCAAGAAGCCGCCTTCGGTGTCGGAGACGCTCGACTGGGCCCGCACGCTGGTGCTCCTCGGGATCGAGACGGTCGACGTCGATCAGGCCAAGGACACGCTGCACATCCTGCTCAAGTACCAGAGCGACATCGCCAAGGCCGCCAAAGAGCTCACGGTCTAGCGGGGCCCGATCGCATGCTCGACGTGCTCGCGGGGTTCATCCAGGAGCTGCGCGCCGCGGGCCTGCCTGTGTCGCTCACCGAGAACCTCGACGCGATGGAGGCGGTGAAGCACATCCCGCTCGAGGATCGCGAGGCCTTCAAGTACGCGCTCGGCGCCACGCTCGTGAAGAGCCACGCCCACTGGCGGGCGTTCGAGACCGTCTTCGAGGTCTACTTCTCGCTTCGGGCCGGAGAGGGCTCGTTCGACGCCGAGGGCGATGGCGACGGGCAGATCCCGCCCGACGGCGAGCGAGCCGAGGGCGCGCCCCAGGCGGGGGCCGGCGGGGCGATGGAGGCGCTCACGCCGGAGCAGCTGGCCGAGATGCTGTTCCAGGCGCTGATGCGGGGGGACGAGGCGATGATGCGGGCAATCGCTCGCAACGCTGTCACCCGCTTCGCCGGGATGGAGCCGGGGCGACCCGTGGGTGGCACCTACTACCTCTACCGCACGCTGCGAAACCTCGAGCTCGACGCCGTGCTCGAGCGTCTGATGGACGCCGCTCGCCAGGAAGCCGGCGAGCTGACGTCGCTCGAGGAGCGTCTGGAGCGCGACGAGTTCCAGGAGCGCATCGAGCGCCTGCGCAAGGAGATCGAGGCCGAGATCCGGCGCCGCTTGGTGGCCGACCGGGGCGCCGAGGCGATGGCGCGCACGCTGCGCAAGCCGCTGCCGGAGGACGTCGACTTCATGCACGCCAGCCGCGACGAGATGGCGGCGCTGCGGCGGGCTATCCACCCGCTCACGCGCAAGCTCGCGGTCCGGCTGGCGCGCAAGCGCCGCCACGGCCGCCGCGGGCCCCTCGACTTCCGCAACACCATGCGACACTCGCTCTCGTACGGGGGTGTCCCGGCCGAGCCCAAGTTCCGTCACCCGCGCCCGTCGAAGCCCGAGATCATGGTGGTGGCCGACATCTCGGGCTCGGTGGCCGCCTTCGCCCGGTTCACCCTGCAGTTCGTCCACGCCATCAGCAGCCAGTTCTCACGCGTCCGCTCCTTCGTGTTCATCGACGGCATCGACGAGGTCACGCGCTTCTTCGAGGGCGTCGAGGACGTGGGGGAGGCGGTGCACCGCGTGAATACCGAGGCCGACGTGATCTGGGTCGACGGGCACTCCGACTACGGGCACGCCTTCGAGACGTTCCGCGAGCGGTGGGTCAAGGAGGTGACGCCGAAGACCTCGCTGATCCTCCTCGGTGACGCCCGCAACAACTACCACGCCTCGCAGTCGTGGGTGCTCGGCGACCTGCGGAAACAGGCCCGGCACGTGTACTGGCTCAACCCGGAGCCCCGTTCCTACTGGGACACCGGCGACTCCATCGTCTCCGAGTACGGGATCCACTGCGACGGGGTGTTCGAATGCCGCAATCTGCGCCAGCTCGAGCGCTTCGTGGAGGCCCTCGCCTGAGGGGTACGTGACAACGCCGTCCGGGTCGTCTACAAAGGGCGGTTCCGGAGATCGAGACGAGGGGGACAAAGTGCTCAAGCGTGTCGGGCTGATCCTGGCGCTTCCGCTGGTAGCGATGGCGCTGGCGAGCTGCAGCAGCACGAGCCACCAGACGTTGGCGGTGCAGATCGACGCAGCCACCACCAGCACGTTCAACCTCGAGGCCATCGCCTACTTTCCCGACAAGCTCACCGCGCACCCGGGTGACACCCTTCAGTTCCACAGCAACTTCCGGGGTGAGCCCCACACAGTCACCTTCGGGGCGCTCGCCGCCATTGACAAGCTCACGCCCCAGCAGCAGTTATTGAGGGAACCGCCGCCGGAGGCGAAGGACATCCCGCAGTTCTTCCCGTTAGGCGACCCGGCCACGACGGAGCCTGGCCAGTCGGCGGCCCAGCCGTGCTTCCTCGACTCCGGCGTCCCGCCGCCCACCAAGGCGTGCCCGAAGCGCGCCCAGCCCGACTTCACGGGTACGCAGGCCTTCTACAGCAGCGGCTGGGTCGGGGCCGACCAGACGTACTCCATGAAGCTGGCGAACGACATCAAGCCCGGTGTCTACCAGTGGATCTGCCTGGTCCACGGGCCCGAGATGCGCGGCAAGCTCACGGTCGTCGCCAAGGGCCAGAAGGCCGACAAGCCGGCCGCCGTGACCAGCGCCGGCCAGAAGAAGCTCGACGGGTTCATCGCCAAGCTCAAGCCCGTGGCCGCCAAGGCCGGCACCGACGCCAAGCCGGGTGAGGTCTCCGCCGGCATCGGCATCCCGAACGACCGCTTATTCCCCGCGGGCGGGATGACCTTCGCGCCGAAGGTGGTCTCGATCCCGGTCGGCGGCACGGTCACGTGAGCTTCAACGCGCCCGAAGACGCCCGGCCCGCCTTCGTCAAGGCGGCCAACGGGACGGTGAGCTTCAACCGCAAGGCGATCGAGCCCGCCAACAGCCCCAAGCCGCCCGAGCCGGCGCAGGGGGGCCCCAACGGCCCGCCGCCCCCGGTCACGTTCGACGGCGGCACGTGGGACGGCACCGGGTTCCACAGCTCTGGCTCGGCCAACGCGTTAGGCGACTTCTTCTACAAGCTCACCTTCACCAAGGCAGGCACCTACAAGTACGAGTGCCTGATCCACCCCGACATGTTAGGAACGGTCAAGGTCGGCTGAGCCCCCGGCCCGCAGGCGGCGGGCCGCGTCGCTCGTCTCTGCCGCGCTGCTGACGGCGGTCCCCACCGTCGTCGGCGCGCCGGCGTCAGCTGCCACACGTCCGCCGCCTGCAACAGCGCCGCCTGCAACAGCATCGTCGCCGGCGCGCGACGTGTCCGATCACGAGGCGTCAGAGGGCTTCAAGCTGGTGGCGGCCACGCGCGAGACGACCCGCCCCGGCGGCAGGTGCGCTCGCGGTGCACCCGTGCGCCGCTACGACGTCGCCGCCGTCGCCGTCGACATCACCGTCAACCGTTATCTCGACCACGACCCGCACGGCCGGATGTACGTGCTCGAGAGCGACCTGCCGCGCGTCCAAGCCGAGCAGGCGCGCAACGATGCGGCCCGCCACGGGCGGGGCGAGCCGGCCGTGTCGCTGGGGCTCCAGGCCGACGCCATCCAGCCGCTCACGCTGCGCGTGCGTCCCGGGGAGTGCCTGCGCATCCGCCTGCGCAACGGCCTGCCCGGCAAGGAGCCGGTAAGCCTCCACCTGCACGGCTCGAGCCTGCTCGTGGGCGGCCGCCCGGCGATCGCCACCAACCGGCGGGCCACGATCCGCCCCGGCCGCCGCGTGACCTACGAGTGGATGGTGCCGGCCGACGAGCCGGAAGGCACCCACTACTTCCACAGCCACGGCGACGAGCGGGCCCAGACGAGCCACGGTCTGTTCGGCGCGGTGATCGTCGAGCCGAGGGGCTCGACGTGGTTCGATCCCCGCACCGGCCGTCCGACCGAGACGGGCTGGGACGCCATCGTCCACGACCCGGCCGGCGGGCACGACTTCCGGGAGTTCGCGCTCTACTACCACGAGGTCGGCAACGAGAACTACCAGCTGCTCGACGCCCACGGTGAGTTCGTTCCCCTCGTCGACCCCATCACGTTTTCCTACCGACCCGACGGGCGTGCCCTCAACTACCGGAGCGAGCCGTTCATGAACCGGCTCGCTCTCGAGAAGCGCCTTCTCGGGCGTGTCGACTTCTCGCTCGAGTACAGCTCCTACAGCTTCGGCGACCCGGCGACGCCGATGATGCGCTCGTACCTCGGCGATCCGGTCAAGCAACGAGTGGTCCACGCGGGCTCCGAGGTCTTCCACGTGCATCACGTGCACGGCGGAGGTGTCCGGTGGCGGTTGCAGCCGGGCGTCGAGGACACCGGCTTCGCAACCGGGCTCGACAAGCATCCGCGGCTGCGCCCGCGGGCGTCGGAGCGCACCGACTCGCAGTCGCTCGGCCCCTCGGAGACGTTCGACATCGCCGACGAGTGCGGTGCCGGCGGCTGCCAGCAGAGCGTCGGCGACTTCATGTACCACTGCCACGTCGTCCACCACTACTTCGCCGGCATGTGGGGGATCTGGCGCGTCTACAACACGCGCCAGGACGGACAGGCGTCCACCGACTCGCTGCCGCCGATGCTCGAGCTGCCCGACCGGCGAGGATCGGTCGAGCCGGCGGTGCCGTCGCAGGCGCTCGAAGGCCGCACGGTCGACTGGTACGGCAACAAGCTGACGATCGGGCCGGGCCAACTGGCGTCGTGGGTCGACCCTCAGCTTCCGCCCGCCGGGGTGCCCCGCGGCTACGACGCGTCGGTCCTCGACTGGCGCAAGGACGGGAATCGCTACCTGAGCGAGCCCGAGACGACCGCGACCTGGCCCGGCTACCGCTCGCACGCTCCCGGAGCGCGCCTCCCGATCGTGTTCGACCCCCGCACCGGGAAGCCGGCCTACCCGTTCCTGCGCCCCCACCTCGCGCAGCGCCCACCGTTCCCGCCCGACCACGAGCCCTCGCCATTCCTCGATCCCTTCCACCAGGGCACCGACCCACCGGTGCCGGGTGGGAACGGCCCGGGCAGCCTCTGCCCCGGTGGGAGCCGGTCGAAGCCGTTCGCGATCGACGCCGTTTCCGTTCCCATCGTCGTGAACAAGAAGGACGACATCGTCGACTCGCAGGGCGAGCTGTTCGTGCTGCGCCACGACGTCGACGCGGTCGCGTCAGACCCGAGCCGGCGGGTGCCCCTGACCCTCCGTGCCAACGCGGGCGAGGACTGCGTCGACGTCCTGCTGCGGAGCGATCTCGCCGACAACGCCGGCGACCCGTTCAGCAAGGTGGGCATTCACATCCACTTCGTGCAGTTCGACGTGCAGGCCAGCGACGGCGTCGACACCGGCTTCAACTACGAGCAGACAGTGCGGCCTTTCCGCGCCGCCGGCGCCTCGATGACGGCGCCGGCACCCGCAGGGGCGACGTTCGCTCGGCTCGACGGATCCGCACGGCTCCAACCCGGCGTGGTCGTCGGCGTCGGCATGGACCGCGACCAGACGTTCGAGACGGCGCGCGTGACGGCCGTCGAGGGCGACAAGGTCACGTTCGACGCGCCGCTCGCCCATGCACATGCGGCCGGCGAGATCGTGAGCACCGAGTTCGCCCGCTACCGCTGGTATCCCGACGTGCAGTTCGGCTCGGCCTTCTTCCACGACCACACCAACGTCCTCTTCTCGGGTCAGCACGGGCTGTTCGGCGCGCTGATCTCCGAGCCGCCCCACGCGACCTACCACGACCCGCACAGCGGCGCCGAGCTCGACAGTGGCCCGGTGGCCGACATCCACGCCGACGCGCCGGTCTCGGTCGACGTGTCGGGCAGCTTCCGAGAGATCGGCATGTTCATCCAGGACGAGAACCCGCTCGTGCACATCGGGCGTTCGACGGGTGGCGGTTACAACCTGCGGGCGGAGCCCCTCGACCAGCGGGGCCGCGACCCGGCGCGCCTGTTCAGCACCCCGGACAACGGCGACCCGGCCACGCCCGTGCTCGACGCGTATCTCGGCGACCCGATCGTCGTGCGGAGCCTTGTCGCGGCCCAGAACGAGGTTCATACCTGGCACGTCGACGGCCATTGGTTCCGTGCCGAGCCGTGGAGCCGCGGCTCGCCGCCGGTGAGCACGATTCACCTCGGCATCTCCGAGCGCCGCGACCTCGTCATACCGCGCGCCGGTGGGCCGCAGCGCATGGCGGGCGACTACCTCTACTACAGCGGCCGTGAGCTCAAGCTCCACGAGGGGAGCTGGGGCATCCTGCGCGTCCACGCCGGCTCCGACCCCGTGCAGCTCGAGAAGCTGCCCGGTCACGAGACGACCCCATCCGCGGCCACCACCGTGTGCCCGGCCGGCGCGCCGGTCCGTCGCTACGACGTCGACGCGGTCGAGGTGCCGCTGCCGATGCTCGGTGGCGGCAAGGGCAAGGTCTACGTCCTCGACACTGATCGCGCTCCGTTGCTCGCCGGCCGGAGGCCACCGCAGCCGCTCGTCCTCCACGTCGACGTCGGCGACTGCGTGAAGGTGGAACTGCACAACGACACACGCGGTGGCCCGGTGTCGTTCCACGTCGACCAGCTGGCCTTCGACCCGAAGACCTCGGGCGGCGTCGCCGCCGGCTACGACCCGCCCCAATCGGTCACGCCCGGCGGGACGCGTTCGTACACCTACTACGCATCGCCCGAGGTCGGGCAGACGACCGCGCTCGTCCGCGACTGGGGCGACGTGCTGCACAATCCCGGCCTCGGCCTCTACGGGGCCGTCGTCGTGGGCCCGCGGGGAGCGACCTACCGCGACCCGGCCACCGGCAGGGACCTCGCAGGACGTTCGAGCTGGCGCGCCGACGTCGTGCCCACCAGCGGTCCCTCGTACCGCGACTTCAGCCTGTTCTTCCAGGACCAGGACGAGGGGATCGGCAACCACCACATGCCCTACACCACGTCGGTCGAGGGCGTGGTCGGGCTCAACTACCAGACAGCGCCCTTCGCGACGCGGCTCACCAAGGTTCCCGATCCCGGCCGCGTGTACAGCCGCTCGGCCCACGGCGACCCGCCGACGCCGCTGCCGTCGGCTTACGTGGCCGACCGCGTGCGAATCCACGTCCTCGCGCCGTGGAGCGAGCAGGCGCAGGTGTTCAGCCTCGAGGGCCACGAATGGCCGGTCCAACCCGGCGTGCGGGGGACGACGAGAGTGAGCTCCGTGCAGGTCGGCGGCCTCGAGGCGATCACGATCGAGCCCGTCGGTGGGGCCGGCGGGCCGGCCCGTCTCGCCGGCGACTACTTGTACGGCGACCACCGCATGCCGTACCTCGAGGCCGGGCTCTGGGGCGTCTTCCGCGTCCGGTCGCAGTGCGCGGTGGCCCGCGGCCTCCACCGGCTCCCCGGCGACCACCCCACGTGCGGGCGCCGCCACCGCGGTCCGGCCGCGTTTGGGCCCGTGGTAGGTATCGGCGCGATGGTGGTAGGCGTGACGCTGGCATGGCGAGGAAGACGCGCGCGACCGCGCGAGCAGCACGCGTGAGAGGACGGCCGGCGCTCGCGCTCGGGTTCGCCGCGCTCCTGGCCGCGGCCACGCTGATCGGCTGCAGCAGCCATGGGAAGAGCCATCCGGCTGCGGCCACGTCGACGACCGTCGGGTTGAGGCGCGCCCTCACCGTGAAGACCTACGAGTACTCCTACGACGTCGGGCAGCTCACCCCGTTGCGAGTCGCAGCGGGGCGCGTGACGGTGAGCGCCCAGAACGCGGGCAGCGAGGGCCACGAGGCGCAGTTCGTGCAGCTCCGGCCGGGCGTCACCGTCGGCGCGGTGGTCGCCGGGCTGCAGCGCGACCCGAGCGGGGCGAGCCTGTCGGCCACGGTGACGTCTGTCGGCGGCACCGGCCCGATCGCACCCGGCGCGCGTGGCGGAGCCGTGCTGAACGTCGTCCCCGGCAGCTACCTGATGTTCTGCTCCCTGCGCGCTGCCGACGGCACCCCGCACTTCGCCAAGGGCATGCTGCTCCCCTTCACCGTGCAATAGCGCCGTCGTATTGAGCGCCGGCTGCCCTCGCCGAGGAAGCTCTGCTTTGAGGCGAAATCATGGCTGCATGGCGGCCATGAAGGAGTAGTCGGGCGGTGCAGCACGCGCGGGCTCGCGGCGGGCCATGGCGGCCTCGATCGCGGGGGCCAGCCGCTCGCGCTTGCGAGCCTCGCGCTCGTCCTCGCCCTCGTGGAACTCGGGCAGCACCTCCTTGGCGAACAGCTCGAGCGCCTCGCAGATGTGTTCGTGGCGGTTGCGGCCCGCCTGGCTCACGAAGATGACCTGGTCGACGCCGGCGTCCTGGTAGCCGCGCAGGAGCTGGCGGATCTGCTCGGGTGTGCCGACCGCGCCGCGTAGCGACCCGAGACCCTGCTCGAACAGCTGCGCGCCGAGCGGCTGGCCCGTCTGCGACGCGACGCGCCGGTCGAAGCCGAACAGTGCCCGCCGCTCCTGGAACTCCTCCCACACGTTGGTGACGCCCGGCTTGTGGTCGCCGAAGACGTAGTAGTGGGCCAGGGAGTACCCGAAGAAGTGGCCGCCGTCGAGGCCGCGGTCGATGGCGGTCTCCTCGTCAGGGTGGCACATGAACGGCGTCACGACCGCCAGGTTGGCGTTGACCTCGAAGCCGGCGGGCACGCAACGCTCCGACGCGATGATGCCGTAGTAGTCGTCGACCCACTTCCGCGCCTCGTCGGGGTTGATGAACGAGAACGACAGGGCTCCGATCCCCTTCTCGGCGGCGAGGTGGATCGTCTCGCGGCGGCTGCACGCCACCCAGAGCGGCGGGTGCGGGCGCTGGAGCGGCTTCGGGACGACGTTGCGCGGCGGCATCTTCACGAAGCGCCCGTCGTACCCCGCGAACGGCGTCTCTACGAACATGCGGGTGATGGCGTCGAGCGCCTCGTCCCACTGGTCGCGCTTCTCGGCCCGGTCGACAAGGAAGCCGCCGAGCTCGGCCTCCGACGACGACTCGCCGGTTCCGAAATCGACGCGCCCGTCGGAGACGAGGTCGAGGGTCGCTATGCGTTCGGCGACGCGCGCCGGATGGTTGAAGCCGGGCGGCAGCTGCACGATCCCGTGACCGAGGCGGATCCGGTTCGTACGCTGCGACGCCGCGGCCAGGAACACCTCGGGTGCGGAGGAGTGGCTGTACTCCTCGAGGAAATGGTGCTCGACCTCCCACACGTAGTCGATGCCGAGCCGGTCGGCGAGCTCGACCTGCTCGAGCGCGTCCTTGAGCAGCCGGTGCTCGTCGTCGCGCTCCCATGGCCGCGGCAGCTGGTGCTCGTAGAAGATGCCGATCTTCACTGTGACCCCTTGACTCCTTGGTTATGCGATCGCTTCGATCGCCTCGTCGAACAGTCGGAACAGCGAGGGCCGCGGTCCCTGGCGGATCGCGAGCGCGAGCCGCCGGCTCCGCACGAGCAGGTCGCGCGCGGCGCGGCCCGGCCACGGCCTGGGCAGGAGCTCGGGCGGGAGCAGCGGATCGTCCTCGAAGCACTCCTGGAAGGCCACGCCCATGGCGAGCGCCCCCGGAAGGAAAACCGTGTCGGGCAGGCGGCGGTGCTGCTCACGCATCTCGCCGAGGCTGTCGAGCACGTACGAGTGGTGCTCGACGAAGGCCGTGTAACGACGGGCCAGGTCCTCGATGGGCCAGAGGTGCCGGACCAGCTCACGCGGGTCGCGTTCGCCGCCGATCTGGAGGTCGTCGGTGGTCGCCACCGCGACCAGCTCGCCGAGCCCCAGCCGGTCGGCCTCCGCCTGGGTGTCCTTGTGCCACGGATGGGGTGAGACGTACAGGCCACCCTGGACCGCGGCGCCGCCCAGGGCGAGGAGCCGGTCGCGGAAGGCGTCGCGCGCGGGGCGGCGGCTCTCGGGCACGGCGAACGCGACGAGCCGCCACTGGCGGTCCCACCCCCGCCCGGCCATGTCCTGCGCGTAGGCGAGCCGAGTGCGCTCGATGGTGCTCCCCAGCGCCGACAGGCCGGCCGGGGTGGCCTCGAACTTCGCCGTCACACCGGAGCCCTTGCGCACGAACAGGCCGTCGGCCACGAGCCGGCGGAGGCACGAGCGCACCTGGTCCGCCGTCTGGCCGCACGCCTCGGCCACTGCGTAGAGCTCGGCGGCGTCGATGGTCCCGGACTCGTGGGTCATCCCGAGGACCAGGAGGCGGGTCGGGATCTCGGTCGTCCGCCGGCCGGTCGTAGTCGGCACGACCGTATCCTAAATCGACCGGTCTCGGGTGGCAACAAACCGCTCAAGAAGCCGGGCGGACCAGCCGATACGAGCCATGACAGACATGGACACCGCTTCCAGCAGCGGGGACGTGGGTGGACGTCCGCTCGACGCGCGCCCGCACGGTCCCCCTGTCGTCCTCGTGGTGGAGGATGACGAAGCTGTTCGCGGCCTGCTCCGGCTCGCCCTCGAGCTCGAGGGGGCCGCCGTGCTGGAGGCGACCTCGGTGTCCCAGGCGCGCGACGAGCTGTGCTCGGTCATCGACGCCGTGGTGCTCGATCGCCGCCTTCCCGACGGCGACGGCCTCGAACTGGTGCCCACCATCCGCCGCAAGTGCCCACAAGCCCGCATCGTGCTGTCGTCCGCGTTCGACGACGACCGCGGGCAGTGGCCAACGCTGCCGCGCGTCGAGAAGGGCGACGTGGGGGCCCTCGTCGACGCGCTCGGGATCGGCGCTCCCGGCACGCCGCCGCTGCGGCTGGCTGCCGTCGGGCTCATGCGGGACGAGGCCGATCAGCTCCTCGCCGACTGGCGCGAGCTGTGCCGGTGGGATCCGCTGCTGCCCCCGAGCTCGCAGCCGGCGGAAGCGCCCCGCGTCCTCAGCGCGGTCGGCGCGGCGCTCGACCGGCCCCAGCCACTTGGTTTTGGGCCGGATCCGGACGTCGAGGAGGCGACCGAAGCGTTCGCGGCGGAGGCCGCATCGATCGACGTGGCGGTCGAGGAGCTGGTCTGTCTACGCGAGGTGCTGCGGCGCCGCATCATCAGCCGGGTGCCGGCTGATGAGCTGCCGGAGACAGTCGAGCGTCTGCAGATGGTGATGGACCGCGCCATTGGTGTGGCTGTGCGTCTGGCCAGCTAGCCCCGAGCTACAGATGCAATCCGCACTCGGTTTTCTCTGAGCCGACCCACCGGCCGGAGCGGGGGTCGTCGCCGTCCATCGCCGGACGCGTGCACGGCGCGCATCCGATGGAGAGGTAGCCCTGCCGTAGGAGCGGGTTGAAGGGGATCTCGTGGTCCGCGATGTATCCGGCGACGTCGTGGTCGGACCAGGTGGCGATCGGGTTCACCTTCACGAGGCCGCGCCGGTCGCGGCCGACGATGGACGCCTCGGCGCGGGTGACGGCCTCGTCCCGCCGCAGCCCGCTCATCCACGCGTCCTTGTCGCGGAGGGCCTCGTCGAGCAAAGCGACCTTCATGGCCGAGCAGCAGTTGACGGGATCGACCTTCCAGAGCGGCTCCGGCGGGGCGGGCTCCTGGCGCATGATGCGCAGGTTGAGGTCGTAACGGTCGCGCACGACGTCGACGGTGTGGAGCGTCTCGGCGAAGTGGTAGCCGGTGTCGATGAACACGACCTCGATCGACGGCTCGACCTGCACCGCGAGATCGATGAGCACGGCGTCGGTCATCGACGCGGTGATGCAGAGGCGGGGATGAAACGTGTCGACCGCCCAGCGGATCACCGCGCGCGCCGGCTCGTGCTCGAAGCGCTCGTTGAGCTCGTCGAGCGTGGCGTCGTCTAGCTGTGTAGTGCTCGCCATACCGTCTCGACCGACTCGTCGAGGGTCTGCTCGTGGGTGGGCACGACGACCTCGGGTGTGAGCGGCGGCTCGTACGGGTCGTCGACGCCCGTGAGGCCGTTCATCTCGCCCGCCTTCTGCTTGGCGTAGAGACCCTTGACGTCGCGTTTGGCGCACACGTCGACCGGTGTCGACACGTACACCTCCAGGAACCGGCCGTCGTGCAGCTCGCGCACCTCGTCACGGATGGCGCGGTACGGCGAGATCGCCGAGCAGATGACGATCACGCCGTTGCGGGAGAGGAGGTCGGCGACGAACCCGATGCGGCGGATGTTCTCGTCGCGATCCTCCTTCGAGAACCCGAGGCCCTTGGTGAGATGGGTACGCACGACGTCGCCGTCGAGCACCTCTACCCGCAGGCCGGCGTCGAGCAGCCGCTTCTCGAGCGCGTGCGCGATCGTCGTCTTGCCCGACGAGGGCAGACCGGTGAACCAGACGGTGAGTCCGTTTGACAGATCGGGCAACGTGGCTCCTCAGGTGCCGGCGCACTCGCCGGCACCAACCTCTGCAGAGTAGGGACCGGTCTCGTCGAAGTCGACGTAGAAGTCGGGGCGCTCGTCGGGCGTCGGGAACTCGTCGAGCTCCTTCAGCTCGGGCGCGATCGCCGGCGCGCCGCCGGCGCGCTCGAGCCACTCGACGAACGCCTCGCCGGCCTTCCGCTCTCCGGCGAAGCGGCCGACCACGCGCACGGCGGCCTCGGCCGCGTTCTTGGCCGGCAGCCGGAGCGCCTTCTGGCCGAACTCCACCTGCATGCGGCCCACGTGGCCGCCGAGCAGCATCTGGTAGCCGGGTGCCGACTGGCCGTGGGCGCGCCGCTCGGCGCCGACGAAGCCGATGTCGGAGGTGTGGTGCTGCCCGCAGGAGTTGGTGCAACCCGAGATGTTGATGCGAACACCGCCCACCTCGGCCAGCCCGGCGTCCTCGAGTGCCCGGCCGATGTCGGCGGCCAGGCCGCGCGACTGGGTGACGGCGAGGTTGCAGGTGTCGGCGCCCGGGCAGGCGACGACGTCGCGCGCGAGCTCGGCGCCGGGCTCGGCCATCCCGATGGCGTTGAGCCGCGCGTAGAGCGTGAGCAACTGTTCCTCGCGCAGCCCGCGGAACACGACGTTCTGGCGGTTGGTGACGCGAACCTCGAGGCTCATCTCGCGCTGGATCGCGGCGAGCGCCCGCCACTGGTCGGACGTGACGTCGCCGAGCCGGGCGTAGGCATAGGCCGAGACGGTGCCCTTGGCCACGCCGCGGACGACGTTGGCCTCCTCCCACCTGCGGTACGGATCACGTTGCGTGAGCGTGACGATCGCGCCGGATCCCTGGCCCATGAAGGTGGGCTCGACGTCGTCGGCCAGGCCGGCGGGGTCGTCGCCCTGTTCCTCGACGATCTGGGGGATGCCACCGGCCCACGTGGTGGACGCCAGCAGGAACCTGCGCTCCTTGACGATGCGCTCGCGCAGCTCCTCGACGCCCATGGTGTCGACGAGCCACTTCATGCGGGCGCGCAGCTTGTTGTCGCGGTTCCCGTAGTGGTCGAACGTGCGCAGGATCGCCTCGATCGTGGGCAGCAGGTTGTCGCGGGGCGTGAACTCTTCGAGCGCCTGCGCCGCGTGGGGGTTGGCGCCGAGGCCGCCGGCGAAGAACACCTGGAAACCCGGTTCCACCGTGCCGTCGGGCCGCGGCCGGTTGACGGCGATGACACCGACGTCGTTGAACATGGCCTGCCCGCAGTCGGTGGCGCAGCCCGAGAAGTTGATCTTGAACTTACGGGGAAGCCGCTGCGCGTAGGGGTTGCGAAGGAAGTGCCGGAATGCGGCCTCGGCCCAGGGGCTGATGTCGAGCACCTCGAACGGGCAGGCACCGGCGAGGTGGCAACCGGTGATGTTGCGGACGGTGTCGCCGCAGGCCTCACGCGTGGTGAGATCGACCGAGGCGAGGTCGCGCAGTAGCGCCGGCACCCGCTCGAGCGGCACGAAGTGGAACTGGATGTTCTGCCTCGTGGTGATGTGGCCCCACCCGCGCGAGTACTCGTCGGCGACGTGGCCCAGCATCTCGAGCTGCTCGGGCTGCAGCGACCCGTAGGGCACCTTGATCCGCACCATCTGGTTGTGGCCGCCCTGGCGCTGGCCGTAGATGCCGTTGTTCAGCCGGAAGATGCGGAAGACGTCCTCCTCGAGCTCCTCCGCGAGGTACTTCTCGAGCATGCGCTCGAACTTCTCGATGTCGGCGAGCGCGGCGGGGGAGATGCTTCCGGGTCCGATCTCGGTGGTGATCATGACGTGTAGGCCTCCTTCAGAATGGCGGCCACTTCCGGACGCGAGAACTCGGGCGGTGGCAGCTCCCCTGCAGCGAGGAGCTCGCGCACCTTGGTGCCCGAGAGGTGCACGTGCACTTCGGGGTCGTGCGGGCACGTCTTGGCCGACCCCATGCTGTCGCAGGTGAGACAGAAGAACGTGTGCTCGAACGGCACCGGCGTCACGCCGAGCTCGGCGGGGCCCAGCGACACCAGCAGATCCTGCGCCTCGTAGGTGCCGTAGTAGTCGCCCACGCCGGCATGGTCGCGGCCGACGATGAAGTGGGTGGCGCCGAAGTTGTGGCGCACGAGCGCGTGGAAGACCGCCTCGCGCGGGCCCGCGTAGCGCATCGGGGCTGCGAACAGCGCCAGTAGGGTGCGGCGCTTCGGGTAGTACGCGTCGAGGAGCGTCTCGTAGCAACGGAGCCGCACGTCGGCCGGAATGTCGTCGTCCTTGGTCTCGCCCACGAGCGGATGGATGACGAGGCCGTCGACCGTCTCGAGCGCGCACTTGGTGAGGTACTCATGGGCACGGTGGATCGGGTTGCGGGTCTGGAAGAACACGGTGGTGCGCCAGCCGTGCTCGGCGATGATCGCCTTCACGGCGGACGGCGTGGCGGGGTAGTGGTCGAACGGCGCCGGCAGGGCGAAGTCGTGGTCGGTCGCGACGCGCCCGCCGAGGCGCCATGGACCGGCTTCGAGCACGGCGGCGACACCGGGATGGTTGGGATCGTCGGTGCCGAAGAGCGGGACCACGTCGGCCTCGGGCTCGGTGCGGTAGAGCTCGGGCTCGACGACGCGCCCCACGAGCGTGCCTTCGGGGTCGCGCAGGTCGACCGAGGAGGCGCCCTTGATGCCCTTCGCCGTCTCGTCGTCGAGCGCCGGCGCGATCGGGAACGGCCAGAGCTCGCCGGAGGTCACCCGCATGCGCTCGACGATCGAGCGATGGTCGGCCTCGCCGGTGAAGGCGTCGAGAGGCGCGTAGGCGCCCCACGCCAAGAGGCGGAGGTCGGAGCGGTCGCGGGGTGTGAGCTGGATCTCGGACATCAGAAGACGGTCTTCACCACGCTTCAGTCAACCATTCCTGAGGAATCCGATCAAATTTTACGGAAATCTCG
>VAXF01000254.1 GCA_005888395.1 Actinomycetota bacterium
AACGGCGCTCGAGCGCCTGCACGCGCCGCCGCGCCACGACGACGAACCCCGGCCCCGGCTCGAGACGCACGGCGACTACCTGTTCGGGGTGCTCGTCGTGCCGGTGTTCGTCCACGGCGCCGTGCACGTCGTGTACCAGGAGGTCGACATCGTCGCCACCCGCGAACGGGTGGTCACCGTCCGCAAGACGCCACCGGGCGCCGAGGCTCTCTCGTTCGAGCACGTTCGCGGGCCCGCGGTCGGGTCGGGCGCGTCACCGGGAATGTGCCTCTACCACCTCTTCGACGAGGTGGCCGAGCTCTTCCTCTCGCTCGTCGACGCCTTCGACGACGGCATCGACGAGCTCGAGGACAAGGTCGAGGAGTGGCCCGCGGGCCGGCTCCGCGAGCGCATCGGCGATCTCCGCCACGACATCCTCCACGTCCGACGCTCGCTCACCCCGACGCGCGACGCGGCTCGTTCGGTGCTCGACAACCGGGTGGAGCTCGACGGGGAGGAGCTCTTTCCCCGCGAGGTCGAGATCCGGTTCGCCGACGCCTACGACAAGCTGCTGCGGGCGACCGACGGCCTCGACCTGTCGCGCGACCTGCTGGCCGGGGTCCGCGACTACCACCAGGCCCAGGTGGCCAACGACCAGAACGAGGTGATGAAGCGCCTCACGGTCGTGGCCTCGGTGTTGCTGGTGCCGACCTTCATCGTCGGCCTCTACGGCCAGAATCTCAAGGGCGTCCCCGAGTTCGGGCTCCGGTACGGGTACGCCTGGTCGTGGGCCCTGATCGTGGCGACGACCATCGCCCAGCTCGTCTACTTCCGCCGGAAGCGCTGGATTTGAGCCGCGGCGCGTAACGCGGGCGGACCGTCGTACGATCTAAGGGTGGACGTCCGGCTACGGGCGTCGTCTGGGGGACCAACCGGGGGGAGTGCCTGGTGAGCGAGTTGCTGACCATCGAGATCGGCGAGTCGAACGGGCACGTGACGGCGGCGATCAGGGGTGAGCTCGACGGTTACACCGCGCCCATGCTCTGGGACCGGCTCGAGCCGAACCTCGGCGCCACGCGCGACATCGAGCTCGACTGCAACGACCTCGGCTTCGTCGACTCCGAGGGCCTGGCCGTGCTCATCCGCGTGGCGCAGGGGCTGGGCGACCGCGGCCGCCTGGTCCTGCGTTCGCCCCGCGCCCACGTCACGAGGCTGCTCGAGATCACCGGGGTGGGCACCCTGATGGACGTGGCTTAGTCTCAGCCGGTCCACAGCCCGACCACCGCCGGCGCCAAGCCGGCGCCCTGATGATGGGCGGATGAGAAGCCGCCTCAAGTGGGTGGTCGCCGGTGTCGTGGGCCTCGCGGTCCTGATCCCCCTGGGGACGTTCGTCTTCATCCACGTCGTCGAGGGCAGTACGCCGGCCCGGCTGTCGCTGTCGAGCACCCCGGCGACGACGGGCGCGAGCGCGAGCGACCCGTTGACCGGCACTGCCGCGGGGGACCTCACCGGCGCGTGGCGACCCACGAGCGCCTCCCAGGTCGGCTATCGGGTCAAGGAGATCCTCTTCGGCCAGTCGCACGTGGCGGTCGGCCGTACCAACAAGGTCAGCGGCACCCTCACGATCGGCGGTGACACGGTGACCGGCGTCGACCTCAGCGTCGACATGGCTTCGGTGGCGAGTGACCAGGACCGGCGGGACAACCAGTTCCGGGGCCGGATCATGGACGTGGCGACCTACCCGACGGCCATGTTCAAGCTGGCGGCGCCCATCCGGGTGCCGTCGACCGCGGGTTCAACGACGGTCGCGTTGAAGGCCACTGGCACCCTCACGCTCCACGGCACGACGAAGCGGGTGACGATCGACCTCGAGGCTCGGCGCAACGGCGCCACGATCGAGGTCAACGGCCTCGTCCCGATCACGTTCGCCGACTGGGGCATCCCCAACCCGAGCTTCGGGCCCATCAGCACGGACGACCACGGCGAGCTCGAGCTGCTCGTCGTGTTCGCCCGGGCCGCTTGATCAGGTCGCCGCGGGAGGTGGGGCCGGCGGTGGCTCGGCCGCCGGCTGCTGCACCGTCGGGGCGGCAGCGGTGGCGTCGCCAAGGTCGGCGGCCCGGCGCAGGTACTCGTCGCGGGCGACGTCACCTCGGGCGTATCGCAGTCGAAGCTCGGCCAGCGCCGGGTCACCGCCGGGCCCGGCCGGTCCGGCGGCCGCGGCACGCGGCGTGACCCGCCACGTGCGGACGAGGGCGACCGCGGCCAGCACCGCGAGCACCACGAAGATGACGAAGAACAACCACGGGAAGAGCTGGTGCCCGTGGTGCCACTCGAACCGGTAGGGGCCCGGGCCATTCGGCGGGCGGAAATGACGCATGTCTCCTCCTTGCGGGAACTGCGCCTTCATTGGACCTCCAGTTTCTGGGCGCCGGGCAAAAATCCGCTGGGAGCAGCCTGTGAACGCGGGCGCGGGCGGGGGTGCCCGCGGCGCCACGGTGGCCTGCTTATCATCGGTCGATGCCCCGCGTGTTCGCCATCGCCAACCAAAAGGGAGGCGTGGCCAAGACCACCACCGTCCACTCGCTGGGCGCGGCGCTCGCCGAGCGCGGGTACCGGGTGCTGCTCGTCGACCTCGACCCGCAGGCCTGCCTCACCTACTCGCTGGGCGTCGTGCCCGAGGATCTCGGCGGCTCGCTCCACGACGTGATCGTCCATCACACGCCGGCCGAGCACGTGGTGACCAAGGCCGGCGACCTGCACCTGTTGCCGGCCACCATCGACCTCGCCGGGGCGGAGATCTACCTCCTCTCGAAGACGGGCCGCGAGTACGCGCTGGCTCGGGCGATCGAGCCGATCGCGGGTTCCTACGACGTGGTGCTCGTCGACTGCCCGCCGTCGCTCGGCATCCTCACCATCAACGGCCTCACCGCCGCCGACGAAGTG
>VAXF01000255.1 GCA_005888395.1 Actinomycetota bacterium
TTGAAGCGGGGCCACCACTGAGCCACCGCCGGTTCGGTGAACATCGCCTCGAAGTCATCAGCGTCGTTGGCGTGGACGGAACGAAGAAGAACCCGATCACCCTTGATTTCCACTACGCCATTTTGCTGCATGTCCTACGGCGCGGTCTTCAGTCTCCACGACCCGGCGTCGGCCACGACGACCCCGCCGCCCGGGTCGGCGAAGAGCGGTCCGATCAGCAGGGTGCCCTCGGCTGCGCACCGCTCGAGCAGCTCCTTGCGGGACGTCGCCGCGAGCTCCGGGTCCTCGTCGAGGTCGGCACGCGGCCCGGGCGCGAACACCTGGGCCGGGTGCAGGAACAGGTGCCCGGTGATCAGCGCGCTGGCGCCCCTCGACGCGATCCGCACCGCGAGATGGCCGGGCGCGTGGCCGGCCGCCCGTTCCATCGTCACCTCGCCGGTGAGGCGGTAGCCCGGCTCGACCAGCTCGACCAGCCCTCGCGCGAGGAGCACCTCGATGGCCTCCGCGCCACGCCGCCGGCCGGCCCGCAGTGCCTCGATCTCCTTGGTGGCGTACACGTAGCGGGCACGCGGGAAGGACGGCT
>VAXF01000256.1 GCA_005888395.1 Actinomycetota bacterium
TCGCGCCCACGCCGTCGATGTGGGTGTTGGCCACGACGTCGACCTCGTCGGCACGGAAGCCGGCGGCCCCGAGCCCGCCGAGGAGGCTGTCGATCCGGGCCCGCGACTCGGGAGAGGAACGATCGGGGCCGTCGAACGCCAGCCACGGGTCGACGACGATGCGCCGGCCTTCGGACTCGACGACGATCGCCGAGGAGCCGATGCGAAGGGCGCCCTCGTCGGTGACGAAGTGCGGCGCCAGCCATAAGGCCTGAGAGAGGAGCCGCGTCGTGGGTTCGTCCTGCGGCAGGACGAGGTCGAAGCCCGCCTCCGGCACTCGCGTGACGACCGCGTCGCCAACGGCCCATCGGCGCGCGGTGACGGTGCTCACGCGCGCACTGTGGGTGCCGGGGACCGGCCCGAGTCGAAGGGCAGGAAGCCCTCGGCGCTCAGGGTCGCCAGCGCGATCGCCGGGAGGTCGACGGGCGAGCGGAAGGCGATGCGCCGCGGCACCCAGCGGGGCCGGAATTTCTCGTTGAACCGGCGCAGCGTGTCCATCTGCAGTCCGAGCCGGCCCTCGAAGCTCCGGATCACCCACGTCCACGCCTGCTCGTCCTCGTCGCTCAGGAGCGTACGGAGGGCGGCGAAGTTGAGCGACACCTCCTCGACATTTCGCGCCCGTCCCCACTCGACGACCTCGTAGATCATGCGCTCGTTGACGCCGTTGGGCGCGTTCGGGAGCCGCCGCATCACGTCGAGCGAGAGGGCGCGGCCCGTGCGGCACGGGACGTAGCGCTGGAACGCCACGGCCGCGCCGTCCCGGTCGCGGGCGACCACCACCAGGCATTCGGGGTGCGTACCGGCGAGGAGGTCGCCGAGCATCATCGAGAAGCCGCGTTCGGGTGCGTCACCCCGCTGGATGCTGGCGATCCGGCACAGCGCGTCGCGCAGGTCCGGCGACAGGTCGCCCTCACGGCAGATCTCCGTGGTCACCCCGAAGTTGTGGGTGCGGTTGACCGGTTGGCGAACGGCGCGCATCGGCGGCCCCTCGAGCGTGAAGCCCGCGACGTCGATGATGGCCTCGTCGCCGATGTAGAAGCTGCGCAGGCCGAAGGAGTCGTAGAGCCACGCCCGGTCCCACCGCGTGCCGTAGACCGCGGGACGCCAGCCGTGGCTGTCGCAGACCTCGAGGAAGCGCGCCACCGCGTCCTGGAAGGCGTCGGGATGGCCGACCGGATCGCCTGACGCAAGGCCGACGCCGCCGACGTAGCGGTAGCCGATCGCCGCACGTCGGTCGCTCGAGAAGACGTACGACTTGTCGCACCGCAGGACGAACGGGTCGACCGTGTCGGCGTCGGGGCGGTCGAGCAGTCGCGCCACCTCGGCGCGCTCGGCGGCAGGGGCAGGATGACGGCGGGCGATCGGACCGAGCCCGAGCACCAACAGCGTCGTGCCGCCGGCCGCGCCCAGGGCGGTGATCGACACCGGGAACCACCGGCCGAACCGGCCCCTGATTGCGAGCGGGCCGGAGCCGCCGACGAGCCGGGCGGCGACCTCCTGCAGCGCGGCCAGGAAGGTGAGGTGTGGATGGGTGACGCGAGCATGGATGGCGAGACCGGCGAGCCCGTACGCGAAGACGAGGGCGGTGAAGGCGAGCGCCTTCACGAGCAGCGACCGCAGCCGCGCCGGCCCCGGGTCGATGACGAACACCCGCCGGTGCTGCACGAGGAGGAGCGCGGCCAGCGCCGTGAAGCCCGCGGCGGGCAGGTCGACGTCGTGGAGCACGTGGACGATCGTCGTCCCTGCGAGCAGGCCGACGCCCATGCGGAACGCGAGGCGGCGACGCGCCATCACCCCTCGCCCCACGAAGATCAGGCCGGCGCCGAGGAGCGCGGCCGCGCCCGACGCGAGGCGCGAGCCCCAGGGCGTGAGCAGGTCCTGGAACAGCCGGAGCCGCTCCCACCACCTCGGGCCGAGGGCCGAGAGCATCGTGAGCACACCGGCGCCGAGGACGATCGCGCCGAGGGCGCGGGCCACGCCGCGTTCGTTCAGGAGCAGCCGCTGTCGCAGGTGCCCGCGGGGCTGTGTCGCGGTCACGCGCCCGCTCCGGCACCCTCGTCGAGGACCGCATGCAGCGCGCCCACGACATGGCTTGCCTCGGCTTCGGTCATGTCCGAGTGCACGGGCAGGCACACCTGGCGTCGGCACACGTCCTCGGCAACGGGAAACGGCCCCCGGTCGTACGTCGCGAACACCGGCTGACGGTGCAGCGGTACGGCGTAGACCTCGCCGCTGAGCGTCACGCCGTGGCGGAGCCGGAGCTGTTCCTTGACCTGGACGCGCTCGATGCCGTCGTCGAGGAGCGCCATGTACTTGTAGTAGTTGGTCTCAGAGCCCGGCGGGGGGATCACCGGGCGCAGTCCGGGCACGGCGGCGAGGGCCTCGTCGTAGAGGGTGGCGGCGCGCCGCCGGGTCGCGACGAACTCGTCGAGACGACGCAGCTGCACGAGTCCCACCGCTGCGTGGAGCTCGCTCATCCGCCACGCCGAGCCGAGGCGGACGTGGTCGCCGCCC
>VAXF01000029.1 GCA_005888395.1 Actinomycetota bacterium
CATCCTCCTCTCCTACGACGAGAGCCATTCCGCCATCGGCTACCTCGGCGCCCACGACGGCGAGCACACGCCGACGCTCCTGCTCACCGCGCTGGGAACGCCGAAGGTGGCGCCGGGCAGCGTCGACGAGCACGTCGATGACGCCCTCCGCCGGCTGCTGAACGAGCCGTTCGACACGTTCCAGCAGGACTGGTCGCACAATCAATGAGACTCAAATCGGTCCACAGGTGAAGAACGGTTTGTAGCCTCGCTGGTGTGATAACCGTGAGGCTCCCCGACGGCTCGACCCGCTCGCTGCCCGACGGGAGCACGGCCGCGGACGCGGCCGCGGCCATCGGGAAGCGGCTGGCCAAGGCGGCGGTGGCGGCGAGGGTGAACGGCCGCGAGGTCGACCTGGCCGCGGCGCTGACCGACGGAGCAGAGGTCTCGATCGTCACCGCCGACACGGACGAGGGCCGCTACGTCCTCCGCCACTCGACTGCACACGTGATGGCGCAGGCGGTGCTCGACCTGTTCCCGGGCGCCAAGTTCGCCATCGGCCCACCCATCGAGGACGGCTTCTACTACGACTTCGAGCTGCCCGGCGGGGCGCACTTCAGCGACGACGACCTCACGCGAATCGAGGCGCGCATGCGCGAGATCGTCGCCCAGAACCAGTCGTTCGTCCGCGAGGAGCTGTCGCGCGGCGAGGGCCTTCGACTGTTCGCCGACCAGCCCTACAAGGTCGAGATCATCGAGGGCGTGGAGGAGAGCGAGGGGGCGGAAGGCGGCGTCGTGAGCGCGTATCGCAACGACGGGTTCGTCGACCTCTGCCGCGGTCCCCACGTGCCGACCACGAGCCGGCTCGGTGCGTTCAAGCTCATGAAGGTCGCGGGGGCCTACTGGCGGGGCGACGAGCACCGCCCGATGCTCCAGCGCATCTACGGCACAGCGTGGGAGTCGGAGGACGCGCTGCGCGAGCACCTGCACCGGCTCGAGGAGGCCGAGCGGCGCGACCACCGTCGGCTGGGCGTCGAGCTCGACCTGTTCTCGTTCCCCGACGAGATCGGCAGCGGCCTCGCCGTCTTCCATCCCAAGGGCGGGCTCGTGCGCAAGCTGATGGAGGACTACTCGCGTCAGCGGCACGAGGCCTCTGGCTACGAGTTCGTCAACACCCCGCACATCAGCAAGGCCGAGCTGTTCGAGACGTCGGGCCATCTGCAGTGGTTCGCCGAGAGCATGTACCCGCCGATGGAGGTGGAGGGCGCGGCGTACTACGCCAAGCCGATGAACTGCCCGATGCACGTCCTCATCTACAGGTCACGAGGGCGGTCGTACCGCGAGCTTCCGCTTCGCCTGTTCGAGTTCGGCACCGTGTACCGCTTCGAACGGTCCGGCGTGGTCCACGGACTCACGCGCGTCCGAGGCATGACGATGGACGACTCGCACATCTTCTGTGCCCGAGACCAGACGACCGAAGAGCTGAAGTCGCTCCTCCGGTTCGTGCTCGACCTGCTGCGCGACTTCGGGCTCACCGACTTCTACCTCGAGCTGTCGACCAAGCCGGAGGGAAAGGCGGCCGGCACCGACGAGGAATGGGCCGACGCGACCGAGGCCCTGCGGGAAGTGGGCCTCGCCGAGGGGCTCCAGCTGGTGCTCGACGAGGGCGGGGGTGCGTTCTACGGGCCCAAGATCTCCGTGCAGACCCGCGATGCAATCGGCCGGTCGTGGCAGATCTCGACGATCCAGCTCGACTTCCAGACACCGCAGCGCTTCGGCATCGAGTACACCGGCGCCGACAACGCGCGCCACCAGCCGGTCATGATCCACCGCGCCCTGTTCGGATCGGTCGAGCGCTTCTTCGGCATCCTCGTCGAGCACTACGCGGGCGCCTTCCCGACTTGGCTGGCGCCGGTCCAGGCGCGGGTGCTGCCGGTTCGCGACGACCACGACGCCTACGCCGCCTCGGTTGCCGGCCGTCTGCGTGCCGGCGGCTACCGCGTCGACGTCGCCGAGGCCGACGAGCCCATCGGCGGACGCGTCCGGCGGGCCAAGCTCGAGAAGATCCCCTACGTGCTCGTGGTCGGCGACGACGACGTGCGCGACGGCACCGTCGGCGTCAACCCGCGTGGTGGCGACGTCGAACGCGGCGTGTCGGTCGATGATTTCGTGGCGCGCCTGCAGGTCGAGGTCGACACCAAGGCGGTGGGGTGAACCTCGAGCGGATCTGGGCCGGCTGGCGCAGCGAGTACGTCACCGGGGCGACGAGCGAGGACGGGTGCGTGCTGTGCCGCGTGCTGGCCGAGGACGCCTACGTCGTGTGGCGCGGTGGCCTGTGCGCCGCCGTCCTGAACGCCTACCCGTACACGAGCGGGCACCTGATGCTCCTCCCGGTACGGCACGTGGCCGAGCTCGAGGACGTGACCTCAGAGGAGTCGGCCGAGCTGTGGCACGGGCTGACGAGCGCGGTGCGCGCCCTCAAGCGCGGCTTCGCGGCCGACGGGATCAACGTCGGCGTCAATCTCGGGCGTGTTGCCGGCGCGGGGGTGCCCGATCACTTCCACCTCCACTGCCTGCCGCGTTGGTCGGGAGATACCAACTTCATGACGTCGGTGGCCGAGGCCCGCGTCATCCCCGAGTCCTTGCCTGCCAGCTACGACAAGCTCAAGGCCGCCTGGCCCGACGGCTGATTAGCCTCCTGTCGATGGCCGATGAGCATGGCGGCGACGCCGCGGACGAGCATGGCGGCGACGCCGCGGACGAGCATCGCGACGAGCTGCCGGCCGACCTCGATGCGGCCGGGTACGTGGGGCCATACGCGTTCCCCAACGTCAACCGCCGGCGGGTCCCCGGCACGATCTACCTCGTCATCGCCCTTGCCTGCGTGCTCGAGTGGGTGACGCACGCCGGCTCGAGCCACGTGCTCGTCAACCGCGGTTTCCTCGGTGCCGCCGTCGCCCTCGGCCTCGTCGGCGCCTACCACCTGTTCACCGCGTGGGATCTGCGGGTGAGCGACACGGACGCGCTGGCCGCCGCGGTCCGTCATGTCGGCTTTCCCGTCGGCCACGCCTCCGCCCAGCTGGCATGGCGGGGCCTGCGGAGCCGGCCGACCTGGCGCATCCTGGTCTACTCGGCCGAGAACCCGCCGGACCGGCGGGGCCTGGTGCTCGTCGACGGCGTGGCCGGCGACGTTCTCGAGCACTACCTCGAGCAGAACCCCGAGGACTGGTCCGAATTCGACTCGCAGTGAGCGAGCGAAGGCGATCGAGCCAATGGTGACCGTGAAGCTGGAGACGGACGAGATCCAGCGGGCGGTCGACGACGCCGCCGCCGCCGGAGGCGGCGTGGTGCGCATCGGTCCCGGCACCCACGAGTGCGGCACGATCCACCTGCGCAGTCGCGTGACGATCGACCTCGCCCCGGGCGCGACGCTCATGGCGACGGCGGACGACGCCGCCTTCGACTCGTTCGAGGATCTGCCCTACACGCCGTTCGCCGACCAGGAGACCTCCGACTTCCGGTACGCGCTGCTGGCCGGCGAGGACCTCGAGGACGTGGCCATCGTCGGCCAGGGCTGTCTCGACGACGCCCGTCACCGGCGCATCGGGCCCAAGCCGATCGCCCTCAAGCGGTGCCGCCGGGTGACCGTGAGCGGCATCACCATCCAGCACGCGCCGAACTATGCGGTGAGCCTGCTCGGCTGCGACCACGTCGTGGTGCACGGCGTGACGATCCTCGACGGCTACGCGGACGGGATCGACCCCGACTGCTGCCGCTTCGTGCGCATCTCCGACTGCCACGTCGACTGCTGGGACGACGCGATCTGCCTCAAGGCGAGCCTCTCGCTGGGAGAACGCCGGCCGACCGAGCACGTGACCGTCACGAACTGCACCCTGCGCAGCTGCTGCAACCATCTCAAGCTCGGCACCGAGAGCAGCGGCGACTTCCGCCACATCGCGTTCACGAACTGCACGATGCTCGCCCGTCCCGACGACGCCCCGGTGCCGAGCGTCGAGAACGCCGGTCTGGCGATCGAGTCGGTCGACGGGGCGCGCATCGTCGGGCTTGTGGCCTCGAACCTCGCCATGGACGAGGTGCGCACGCCGATCTTCGTACGGCTCGGCAACCGCGGCCGGGGGATGGACACACCGGTGCCGGGAGCGATCGAAGACGTCGTCATCAGCAACGTCGTGGCGCACGGCGCGTGCGAGACGAGCTCGATCACCGGGCTGGCCGAACGGGCCGTGGCCGGTGTGACGCTCCGCGACGTGCGGGTGCGCTCGGCAGGGGGGCAGCGCGTGCCGGGGCCCGCCGCGGTTCCCGAGGTCGAGGGCGAGTACCCGGCGGCGACGATGTTCGGCCCGTTGCCGGCCCACGGCCTCTACGTGCGACACGTGCGCCGGCTCTCGCTCCACGACGTCGAGCTCACCACCGACGAGACCGACGCCCGCCCGGGCCTCGCGGCCGAAGACGTCACCTAGCCCGGCGTAGCATTCCTCCCGATGTACGAACAGATCGCCCGCAACAAGCGCCGTGCGGCGATCTACGTCTTCCTCTTCTTCGTCGTGTGGCTGGGCATCGGAGCGCTGGTCGGCTGGATCGCCGCCGGCGCCTCGGGGTCGTCCGGCGGGACGTCGTACGGGGGGACGCCCGCCCCAACCCAGACGACCACCCATTACGCCGGAGCGGTGATCGCGGGCATGGTCATCGCCGGTCTTCTCGCTCTTGCAGGCATTGCCTTCTCGTTGCGTGGGGGGTCGCGCCTCGTCCTGGCGGTGTCGGGCGCGCGACCGGCCGACCCTCACCAGTACCAGCAGCTCCACGACATCGTCGAGGCGCTGGCGATCGGTGACGGGCTGCCGAAGCCCGCGGTCTACGTGATCGACGACCCCTCGCCGAACGCCTTCGCGACCGGGACGAGCCCCAATCGGGCGGCCATCACGGCCACGACGGGCCTGCTGGAGGTGATGAACCGCGAGGAGCTCGAAGGGGTGCTGAGCCACGAGATGAGCCACATCAAGAACTACGACGTGCGTCTCGTGCTGATCGTCACCACCCTGATCGGCCTGGCCGGCCTCCTCGCCAGCGTCGTCTGGCGGTCGGCGTTCTACATGCGGCCTCGCGGGCGCGACGCCGGCCAGGTGATGTTGGTGGTGTTCGCCGCCGGGCTCCTGCTCGGCTTGGTGGCGGTCATTTTCGGTCCCCTCATACAGCTCGCCCTCTCGCGCCGCCGAGAAGAGCTGGCCGACGTCAGTGGCGTCGAGCTCAGCCGCAACCCCGCAGGCCTCATCAGCGCCCTGCGCAAGCTCGAGCAGAGCGACAAGCCGTTCGCGAAGTTCAACCACGCAACGGCGGCGATGTGCATCGACGACCCGCTCCAGCACCACGAAGGTTGGCTCCACCGGCTCTTCGACACGCACCCCCCTATCGCGGAGCGCATCGCGATCCTCGAGCGGATCGCCCAGGGGCAGTCCGTCTAGGTGCCGGGTGGCGGGGCGGGTGGCGTGGCGGGTGGCGTGGCGGGGGGTTCTCCGCTCGGCGGCCCGTCGCCTCCGGCGAAGCGCACCTGGGGGACCTCTCGGTCGGCCTCTTCCGCCTCGAAGTAGGTCACCACGGTGAAGGCGAACCTCGCGGCGATGAGGTTGCGAGGGAAGGTCTGCAGGGCGATGTTGTAGTCGCGGGCGCTGGTGTTGTAGTAGCGGCGGGCGAACTCGATCTTGTCCTCGGTCGCGGTCAGCTGCTCCTGGAGCTGCGTGAAGCTCTCGACCGCCCGGAGCTGGGGGTAGTTCTCGGCCACCGCGAACAGGGAGCGCAGGGTCTGGCTCAACATGTTCTCGGCGGGGGCGATCTTGCCGGGGTCACCCGTCGCACCGGCGTTGACCGCGGCGGCGCGCGCGTTCGTCACCGCCTCGAACGTCCCTCGCTCGTGGGCGGCATACCCCTTCACGGTCTCGACCAGGTTGGGAATGAGGTCGTGACGGCGCTTGAGCTCGACGTCGATCTGCGACCACGCCTCCTGGGTGCGGTTGCGCCGCCTGACCAGGCCGTTGAACGAGGCCCAGACGACGAGCACGAGGAGCAGCACGACGACGACGACGAGGACTATGACGATTGCCATGGAGACCCCTCAGCCCAGGCTCGCGTCGAGCGTCTCGATCGACGGCGCGAAGTAGAACGAGCCGGATGCCGGCGTGGAGTAGTCGGTGAGGGCGTCGCGCTGCTGGCCGTTCATCCCGTAGATGGCCTCCATGCGCTCGCGCAGCGGTGCCTGCTCACGGCAGAAGCCCATGAAGTAGAGGCCGACCGTACCGTCGTGGAACGCGTAGGGCGTCGAGCGGCGCACCATCTCGCCTCGCTTCGGCTTGGTGTCGTCGGCGGTGGCGCCTTCCCGCAACTCCACATGGCTCAGGTGCGAGGTCGGCACCTGCTTCGGCAGCCTGGCCGAGTCCGCCTTCTTGCGTCCGAAGAGGTTCTCCTGGTCGTTCAGCGAGAGGCCTTCGAAGTAGGCCAGGTCGTGCACCCAGCGCTGCGCGATCGAGAACGAGCCGCCCGCACCCGGCTTGCCGTCGGGCACGATGGCACGATCGTGCTGGTCCTCGGGTACCGGGTTGCCGGTGCCGTCGATGAAGCCGGTCAGGTCGAGGCTGTTGCGGTAGATGAACGTCGGCGTCTCGCGGGCGACGGTCATGTGGCCTGCCACCGCATTGCGGAACCTGAACTGGGTCTCCCAGCAGAGATCCTTCTCGTCCGAGTGGATCCAGAGCAGGAGCTCCTCCTGGGTGGCCTTGGCCACCTTGCCGTCGGACGACTCGTAGCCGGGATACGGCTGGAAGTCGTCGGGGATGTCGTCGGTCAGGTCGGCGAGCAGGGTCGGGCCGAAGAGGAAGCAGACGTTGATGGGTGTGGTGACCCCGGTCTGCGCGCCAGCGGCGCGGGTGTCGCGCAGCGCCCGCTTGATGACGCCGAGATCCGCACCGTCGGTGCGGCTGAAGTGCGTGTACCACTGGTACTTGGTGAGGTTGGTGAGGATCGCGTGCTGTGGGTTGGCCATACGGTCTCACTCCCAGGCTGGTCGACTGTCCCTTTTCCTAGCGCGTCTGCCGGCCGTGCGCGACGGCGCCCACTTATAGGGTCTCGTGGTGGCCGACTGGCAGACGATCTCTTCGCTCGCCACCGCGGGCGGCACGCTGGTGCTCGCGATGGCCACGTTCTCGGCGGTGCGCTCGTCGAACCGCTCCGCCCGGATTGCCGAGCGGGCGCTGTTCACAGGCATGCGTCCCCTGCTCCTACCCTCGCTCGCCGACGACCCGATCCAGAAGGTCCTGTGGAGCGACCGCCACGCAGTCCGGCTCAACGGCGGGCGGGCTGTTCTCGAGCAGGAGGGCGGCGTGATCTATCTCGCCATCGGGCTGCGCAACGTCGGCGCGGGAATCGCCTTGCTGCACGGGTGGTACCCGATGCCCGACCGGGCGTTCGTCAGGGGAGATACCCACACCGATGTCGGAAACTTCCGTCGCCTCACCATCGATCTGTACGTCCCTGCGGGCGGCGCGGGCTACTGGGAAGGCGCCGTCCGTGACGATGACGATCCTCTGCGGCCCGGCTTCATGAGCACTCTGAGCGAACGCCGGCCCTTCACGATCGACCTTCTCTACGGCGACCAGGAAGGTGGCCAGCGCACGATCAGCCGGTTCACCGTTCTGCCGGCGGGCGACGACGGCTGGTACAGCCAGGCGGGACGCCACTGGAACCTCGACAGGCCCGACCCCCGGTAGGGAGCGACCCTCGCGGAGAATTTCAGGCGTCGGCCGGTCCGAGTTCGGCCAACCGCCGCTCGAGCAAGCGACGCTCGGCGTCGTCGTGGACCAGCGCCAGCGCGCGGCGGTAGGCGTCGCGGGCCTCGTCGGTTCGCCCGAGGCGGCGCAGGAGCTCGCCCCGTGTCGAGTGGAGGTAGCGATAGTCGTCGAGCGCGAGCTGATCGACGATGCGGAGGCCCGCCTCGGGACCGTCCGCCTCGGCGACCGCGACGGCCCGGTTCAGCTCGACGATGGGCGAGCCCGTGAGGCGGGCGAGCTCGCCGTAGAGCGCGGCGATCTGGGGCAGGTCGCGCGGTTCGTCGGCGTGCAGGGACGCGATCGCCGCCTGCACGACGTAGGGACCTCGTCCGCCCAGGGCGAGGGCTCGGTCGAGCACCACCCGACCGTCCGCGATCTGCTCCGTGTCCCAGAGCGAGCGATCCTGGTCGGCCAGCAGCACCAGGTCGCCGTACCGGAACCGTGCCTCCCGGCGGGAGTCGTGCAGCAGCATCATGGCCAGCAGGCCGTGCGCCTCCGGCTCATCGGGCATCAGCTCGGCGAGCGCGCGCCCGAGCCACAACGCCTCGGCCGCCAGGTCGCCGCGGCCGCCGTAGCCCTCGTTGAATATCAGGTAGACGACCGCGAGCACGGCGGCGAGCCGATCCGGCAACAGGTGGTCGGGAGGCACTCGGAACGGGATGCCGGCGGCTTTGATCTTGCGCTTCGCCCGCACCAGCCGCTGCGCCATCGTCGGCTCGGGCACCAGGAAGGCGCGCGCGATCTCGTCGGTGGTGAGGCCGCCGAGGGTGCGCAGGGTGAGGGCCACCTGCGCGTCGATGGCGAGCGCCGGATGACAGCAGGTGAAGACGAGCTCGAGCCGCTCGTCGGGAAACGTCGTCGCGTCCATTGCGTCCTCCACTGTCTGCTGCGCCTGGAGCAGGCTCGTCTTTGCGACCAGCGTGTGATCGCGGCGAACGCGATCGATGGCTCGGTTGCGTGCCGTCGTCACCAGCCAGGCGCGCGGGTTGGTGGGCTGCCCGTCGCGCGGCCAGCGCTCCGCGGCGATCGCGAACGCCTCCTGCGCGGCCTCCTCGGCGAGGTCGAAGTCGCCGAGAAGGCCGATCAGCGCAGCGAGCACACGTCCCCACTCGTCGCGGAAGGTCTGCTCGAGCGTCGCTACCACTCCATGATCGGGCGCACCTCGATCGCGCCGCCGAGGCGGGCTGCCGGAATCCGCGCCGCGAGCTCGATCGCGGCGTCGAGGTCGTCAGCCTCGTAGATGAGGTAGCCGTTGAGCGCTTCCTTGGTCTCGACGAACGGGCCGTCGGTCGCGATCGTCTTGCCGTCCTGCACACGGACCGTGGTGGCCGTCTCGGGAGGCTGCAGGCCGTTGCCTGGGGTGACACCCGGCGTCTCGTTGACCGCCTTGTACGCGGCGTAGATCGCCTGCTGTTCGTCTTTCGAGAGGGTCGCCCACGCCTCCGGGTCGAGCGGCGTCGGCGTCGTGCCCTGATGGATCATCAGCATGTACTTCATCGTTCGCCTCCTGGAAAATGGTCGCCCTTGAGACGAATGGAGAGCGCGGAAATCGACAGCTCAGCCCCGCGCCAGACCCCGCTCGATGTCGCGGAGGTGGTGGGCGCCCTCGTGCACGGCGTTGCGCATCATCGTGAGCGCGTCGCGCTCGCCCCACTGGAAGCCGGCAGTGCGCTTCCAGTCGTCGGGGCCGAAGCGCTCGATCGTCGCCGCCAGGCGGTCGCATGCGTCCTTCAACCGCGCCAGCACCGCTGCGGGGTCCTGCTCGCTGTAGCGCTCGCGCGCGGCCAGCGCGTCGGGGTCGGGAAAGGAGATGGTCGGGTTGGTCTCGGTGCGCATCCGCTCGATGCTGTCGGCCATCCACGCCGTGACGTCGGCCACGTGGGCGGTGTACTCGAGCGCCGACCAGGTAGCCGGCGCGGGCCGCTCGCGCAGCAGGTCGCCCGCGGCCTCGACCTTCTCGCGGAAGCGGCGCGGGAACGAGCGCACCGCGACCACCCCGTCCGGCGGCGAGATCGTGTCGTAGTCGAGCCCGCACTCGGGACAGACCCACGAAGCCATCAGCGGCCCCTCGCGGCGCGCAGGACGCGGCCGATGTCGAGAAGGTGGTGGTTGCCCTCGTGCACGACGTGGCGCGCCATCCACGCGAGGCTCCGGGGCGCGGGCTCCGGGTAGGGGTGGATCGCGGTGCGCTCCCATGCCTCGGGCGCGAGCGATTCGAAGGCAGCGGCCAGTGCCGCGGCCCGGTCGGCGACCTGTCCGGCGACCACGGCCGGGTCCTGCTCGTTGTAGCGGTCACGCACTGGCCGCTCGTCGCGGTCCATCGAGTCGAGCACGGGCTCGTCCTCGGCGAGGATGCGGGCCACCCGCGCTCCGTAGGTGTCGAAGACGTCCCGCACGTGACACGCGTACTCGAGCGCCGACCACGTGTGCTCGTCGGGCCGGCGCCGCAGCACCTCGCCGTCCTCGCCCGGGAGCAGGCGCGTCAGAGGCGCCGCGTAACGAGGACCGAGGCGGCGCAGCTCGGCGGGCGCGTCATCGGGCGCGAGCGCGTCGTAGGAGAAGCCGCATTCCTCGCAGCGCCCGGACGCGACCGGCGTTACTTGCCCGCCTCTTCGGCAGTGGCCTTGGCCACCTTGTCGAGCAGGTGCTGCGGCAACTGGTCGTAGTGATCGTGGTGGACGCTGAAGCGGCCTCGCCCGCCGGTGATCGAGCGCAGGTCGATCGCGTAACGCAGCACCTCCGAGGTCGGCACCAGGGCGGTGATCGTCTGGTCGCCGTCACCCGCCGACTCGGTGCCCTGTACGCGCCCGCGACGCGAGTTGAGGTCGCCCATGACGTCCCCCTGGTACGCGGTGGGCACGGTGACCTCGAGCAGGGAGACGGGCTCGAGCAGCACGGGGCCGGCCTTGGCCATCGCCTCCTTGAAGCCGAGCGAGCCGGCCATCTTGAAACTCATCTCGGACGAGTCGACGGGGTGGTACTTGCCATCGAAGCAGGTGACGCGCACGTCGACGACCGGGTACCCGTAGACACCGCCGGTCTGCATGGCCTCGGCCACGCCCTTCTCGACCGCGGGGATGAACTGGCGGGGGATCGCGCCGCCGACGATCTTGTCGACGAACTCGAAGCCGCCCCCGCGCTCGAGCGGTTCGACCCGCACGAACGCGACGCCGAACTGGCCGTGGCCGCCGGTCTGCTTCTTGTACTTCCCCTCGGCGTCGGCCTCGCGTGTGATGGTCTCGCGGTATGGCACCCGGAGCTCCTCGGTGTCGACCTCGACGCCGAACTTGCGGGCCAGCCGCTCGGTGACGATGGCCAGGTGCGTTTCACCCATGCCCGACAGCAGTGTCTGTCTTGTCTCGTCGTCACGGCGCACGCGCAGCGCGGGATCCTCGTCCTGCAGACGGTGCAGGCCCGTCATGAGCTTGTCCTCGTCGCCCTTCGACTTCGGCTTGATGGCGATCGAGAGCACGGGCGGCGGGGGTTCGACGAGCGGCACCGTGACGGGCGTGCCCTTGGGCGCGAGGGTGTCGCCGGTGCCGGTGTCGGTGAGCTTGGCCACCGCGGCGATGTCGCCGGCGGGGACCTCCGGCACCTGGTCCTGCTCCTTGCCCCGCATCGTGAACAGGCCGTGGAGCCGCTCGTCAGCGTGTGTACGCGGGTTGGTGAGCTGCGCGTCGGGACGGATAGTGCCCGAGAGGACCTTGAAGAACGTGACCTTGCCCACGTAAGGGTCGGCGACGGTCTTGAACACGAGCGCGAGCGGCTGGCCCGACGGGTCGCATTTCACCTCGGTCTCACCGCCGGGCGCCTGCACGACGGCCGGTGGCCGGTCGACGGGCGAGGGACCGACCTGGCACACGATGCTGGCCAGGCGGTCGACGCCGATGAGCTTGGTGGCCGAGCCGCACACGACCGGGAACACGCTCGCCGCGGCGACACCCTTGGCGAGCGTCTCCTCGAGCTCCTTGGGGGAGAGCGTCTCGCCCTCGAGGTAGCGCTCCATCAGCGCGTCGTCGGCGACGACGATGCCCTCGACCAGGTTGTCGTGGACTCGCGCTTCGACCTCGGCCATGTCCTCGGGGATCTCGGCCCGGGTCGCCGCGCCGCTGTCGTCGTAGAGGAGCGCCTCGTCAGCCAGCAGGTCGGCGACGCCCCGGAAGCCGCCCTCCTCGCCGATCGGCAGCTCGAGGGGCGCCACGCCGGCGCCGAAGCGGTCGCGCAGGTCGTCGAGCGTGCGCTGGAACGAGGCCCGTTCGCGGTCGAGCTT
>VAXF01000030.1 GCA_005888395.1 Actinomycetota bacterium
CCTCGGCCAGGAAGTGGGTGCACACCACGACGGTGCGCCCGTGCTCGCGCGCCATGGTGGCGAGCAGATCGAGCACGTCACGGGTCGCCTCGGGGTCGAGACCCGACGTCGGCTCGTCGAGGAACAGCACCTCCGGGTCGTGGAGCAGCGCTCGGGCCAGCGCCACGCGCTTGCGCTGGCCGGTCGAGAACCCTCGCACGGCATGGCCGGCGCGGCCGCTCATGCCGAAACGGGCCAGCAGGTCTGCCGCGGTGCGCTCCGCGGCCCCGCGCTCGATGCCCCGGATGCGCGCCGCGAAGGTCACGTTCTCGAGCGCGGTGAGGCGCTCGTCGAGGCCCGACCCCTCGCTGAGCACGCCCGTGCGACGGCGGACCGCGTCGCCGTCCACCGACGGGTCGATGCCGAGCACCCGGATCCGGCCGCGATCAGGGCGGAGGATGCCGTTGAGCAGCCGGATCGTGGTGGTCTTGCCGGCGCCGTTCGGCCCGAGCAGCGCGACGACCTCACCGGGCTCCACGCGGAACGTGACGCCCTCGAGGGCGCGCTCGCTCCCGAAGGCCCGGGTCAGGTCCTCGGTCTCGATGGTGGCCGGCACATCCAGAAGTCTGGCCCAGTGGCAGTACGTTTCCGCCGTGCCCGACCGGTTGGCGGTTCCCGTGCGAGAGGCGGAGGTGGTCGCCGACGTCGACGTGTGCGTCGCCGGCGGGGGGCCGGCCGGGCTCGGAGCGGCGCTCGCCGCCGCCCGCCTCGGCGCCCGGGTCTGCCTTCTGGAGCGGCACGCCTTCCTGGGTGGCAACTTCACGGCCGCGTCGGTCGGGACGGTGTGCGGCCTCTACGTGTCCGAGGGCGATTCGTTCTCCTACGTCACCCGCGGGATCGCCGAGGAGGTCGCCGAGGCGCTCAAGGCACAGGGATCGGCGTTCGGCCCCATGCCCTTCAAGGGGACGGCGGTCCTGCTCTACGTCCCCTGGGCGGCGAAGCGCCTGTTCGACCACCTCGCCACCGACGAAGAGCGCATCACACTCTTCCTGCACGCGCTCGTGGCCGACGTCGTTCGCGATGGCGACCGGCTCGAGGCGGTGGTGGTGGCGACCAAACGCGGCCCCCAGGCGGTTCGGGCCCGAACCTTCGTCGACGCCACCGGCGACGCCGACCTGGTCGTCCACGCGGGCGCTCCCTGGACGATCGGCGACGCGGGACAGCGCCAGTACGCGTCGATGCAGTTCGTGATGCAGCACGTCGACGTCGGCGCGGCCATGGCGGCCGGGCTCGACACGCTCGGCAAGCTGATCGCCGACCACGGCGGCCATCTCTCGCGTGACAGTGGCGCCGTGCTCCCGACGCTCCGGCCCGGCGAGGTCATCGGGGCGATGACGCGCGTCCGTGCAGCCGACGGTGGTCCGCTCGACGTCACCGACCTGGCCCAGGCCACCTACGGCGAGCTCGAGGGGCGCCGGTTGGCAGAGGAGGCCGCGGCGTTCCTGATCGAGCACATGCCGGGCTTCGACGACGCGTTTCTCGCCGACACCGCGCCGACGCTCGGGGTGCGCGAGACGCGCCGTGCGGTGGGCGAGTACGTGCTCACCGGCGACGACGTCAGCGGGCTGGCGCGCTTCGACGACGCGGTGGCCGCAGGGGCGTGGCCGCGCGAGTACCACGTCACGGGCCGCTCGACCGAGTACGTGTCGCTGCCCGAGGGGGGCTGGTACCAGGTGCCCCTGCGCTCCCTCCGACCGCGGGGGCTGGCCAACGTCTGGGTCGCCGGCCGGTGCATCTCGGCCGACCACGACGCGCTGGCCTCGACCCGGGTCATGGCGCCGTCGATGGCGCTGGGCCAGGCGGCGGGCACCGCCGCCGCCCTCGGGGCCCGAGGCGACGGGAGTGTCGCGTCGGTGCAGGCCAGCCTGAAGGAACAGGGGGCGTTCCTCGGGTGACTGCTCACGGGTCCTGTCAGGCGGGGCCCCTTCCCGCGCGGCTCCGCTGCCGCTCCGCCGGCGGGCCCCACCCCTTCCTGCCACCCGTTCGCGAGGCGGTGTGTCGAATGGGCCTTCGGCCCATGCTGTGCTCATGAACCTGGCATCGCTGATCGACGCCCACCCGGCCGACGCGGTGGCCCTCGTCCACGACGGCGCGACGACGACCTACGGCGAGTTGCGCGAGCGTGCCGCCGCGGCGCGCGGCGCCTTGACTGCGCTCGGGATCGTGCCGGGTGACCGGGTGGGGCTGGCGCTTCGCAACGACCCCCACTTCGTGGCGTGGTGGCTCGCGGTGCTCGGCGCCGGCGCGGTGGCGGTTCCCCTCAACCCGTCGGCACCGGCGCCGGAGCTGGGTCGTGCGGTCAACGCGGCGTTGCCGCGCGTGGCGATCGTCGCCGAGGGTGTCGCCGATGCCTTCGAGAGCGTCGAGCACGTGCTCGAGGTTGGCCGCGAAGTCCCACTCGCCACGGCGGAGGCGATCGTCGCACGCGAGCCCGGCGACGTGGCCGTCCTGCTCTTCACCGCCGGCACGGCCGGCTCGCCCAAGGCGGCGATGCTCACCCACGCCAACCTGCTCACGAACCAGGAGCAGATCCAGGCGTCGGGGCGCGGGCTCCTCCCCGACGACGTGAGCCTCGGCGTGCTGCCGCTGTTCCACATCTTCGGCCTCAACGTGGTGCTCGGGCTCACGCTGCGGCTCGGCGCGACTGTGGTGCTCGTCGAGCGCTTCGACGCCGCCGGCACGCTCGACGTCGTCCGGGAGCACGGGGTCTCGGTCCTCGCCGGCGCGCCGCCCATGTACGCGGCCTGGTCGGCCGGCGCGGGCAATGACGACGCGGCGCTGGCGTCGGTGCGGCTGGCCGCGTCCGGCGCGGCGAAGCTGCCCGTCGAGGTGGCCCGGCGCTTCGAGGCTCGCTTCGGAGTGCGGATCCACGAGGGTTACGGGCTGACCGAGGCGTCGCCCAGCGTGACGACCTCGGCGGGAGACGAGCCCCGCTTCGGCTCGATCGGCGTGCCGCTTCCCGGGGTCGACGTGCGCCTGGTCGACGAGGAGGGCGAGGACGCGCTCGCCGGCGATCCGGGTGAGATCTGGGTGCGCGGTCCCAACGTGTTCGCCGGTTACCTCGAAGACCCGGTGGCCACGGCCGAGGCGATCACCCCCGACGGCTGGCTGCGCACCGGGGACATCGCCGTGGCGGACGACGACGGCTGGCTCTACATCGTCGACCGGGCGAAGGACCTCGTCATCGTGTCGGGGTTCAACGTGTTCCCAGGCGAGGTCGAGGAGGTGCTGCGCCAGCATCCGGACATCGACGACGCCGGGGTGGTGGGAGCGGAGGACGCGCACTCGGGTGAGACAGTGCACGCGTACGTCGTCCCGGTCGCCGGGGCACAGCTCGACACCACTGAGGTGATCGAGTTCTGTGCCCGCCGGCTCGCCCGCTACAAGTGCCCCACCACGGTCACGGTGGTGGCCGAGCTGCCGCGGAACGCGGCAGGGAAGATGCTGCGCCGGGCCCTCCCTCAGTAGACGCGGCTTCGGTGACCCGTGCCTCGGTGGTCGCCACGAGAAAGCCCGCGAAGATGACCGTGATACCGACTGCGAGCGTGACGGCGAACGCGTCCATCTGGCCGACGACGGAGTTGAGGAGCCCGGACGCGCCCGTGACCAGCGTTCCGGCGGCGATGAGCAGGTTCGCCCCCACCATTCGACCGCGGCGGTAGCGCCACGCGCTCCAGGCCGCCGCGCCCAGGACCACGAGCGCGCCCGCGCCCGACGCCAGCCCGGCGAGGACGCGCGGCAGGGCACCGAAGACGTCGGAGCCCTGGGGGAGACGATGACGGGGGATCGCGTGGGTCAGGGGCGCGGCAACCACAACCCCGGCCGCGAAGGCCGAAAACACCGCGACCGAGACCGCGGCCCGGTCACCGGCGCGCCTGCCACCGAGCAGGTACACGCTCCCGACCGCGAGGAACGGCACGTTGACGATGGCGCCGAAGAGATAGAAGACGCGGAAGATCGGGCCGTTCCATCCGTTGGCCGCACCTGCCGCGAGCGCGCCCGACGCCACGGCGAACAGGGCGAGGGCGACGCTCCACGCCAGCTCGTGGCGCCGCCGCCGCGCCAGCCAGCGCTCGAACGTCGACAGGCAGAAAGCGAGCGCCACCAGCCCCGCGCCGGTGCCGAGTGCGGTCTCTGTCACCGGAGAGCAGAGCGCCGTGTCATGTCATCTCGAACCTAGATGGGCTTTCGTGACTTTGTGAAGGCGGGCACGAACCCGTACGATCGCGATTCGTGGTAGGTGAGCAGCAACCGCCCTCGGACACGGGAAACGGGCGCGCGAGGAGGATCCCCGAGGCCACCGTGGCCCGCCTGCCGGTCTATCTCCGCTGCCTGCTCGAGGTGGCCGACACCAAGACGGCCACGATCTCCTCCGAGCGCATGGCCGAGCTGGCCGGCGTGAACGCCGCCAAGGTGCGCAAGGACCTGTCGTACCTGGGCTCGTACGGCACGCGGGGCGTCGGCTACGACGTCGAGTACCTGCTCTTCCAGATCAGCCGCGAGCTCGGGCTCACCCAGGACTGGCCGGTCGTCATCGTCGGCGTGGGCAACCTCGGTCACGCGCTGGCGAACTACCGCGGCTTCTCGGCGCGCGGGTTCCGGATCGTCGCGCTCGTCGACGCGGACACGGCCAAGGTGGGCGAACGCGTCGGCGACCTCGCCGTCCGGCACCTCGACGAGCTCCCCGACATCGCCGCCGACGAGAGCGTCGCCATCGGCATCATCGCCACCCCAGCCGCCGCCGCCCAGGAGGTCGCCGACCGGCTGGTGGCCGCGGGTGTGACCGCGATCCTCAACTTCGCCCCCGCCGTCATCACGGTGCCCGAGGGTGTGTGGCTCCGGAAGGTCGACCTCTCGATCGAGCTGCAGATCCTGAGCTTCTACCAGCAGCGCCGGATGGGAACCGCCATGGCCGACGCAGTCCTCTCCGCTCCCGGGGGCTGAGCGCCGTGCCGGTCGACACGCCGCTCTATCCCACCGGCCTGATCCTGGCCGGGCGGGCGTGCCTGGTGGTCGGCGGTGGCGACGTGGCCGCCGGCAAGGTCGACGGCCTGCGCGCGTGCGGTGCCAAGGTGCACGTCGTCGCCACGCGGGTCGGCGAGTCCGTCCGCGCCCGAGACGACGTCACCTGGGAGGAGCGTCCCTACCGGCGGGGGGAGGTGGCCGGCTACCGCCTCGTGGTCGCGGCCACGGGCTCGCCCGACGTCAACCGGGCCGTCTATGAGGACGGCGAGGCGCACGGCGTCTGGGTGAACAGCGCCGACGACCCGGCCAACTGCTCGTTCGTGCTCCCCGCGGTGCTCCGCCGGGGCGACCTGACGGTGGCCGTGTCGACCGCGGGACGGAGCCCCGCCGTTGCATCCTGGCTCCGGCGGCGGCTCGAGGTCGAAATCGGTCCCGAGTACGCAGCGCTCCTCGACCTCGTTGCCGAGGCGCGTGAGGCGGTACGCACTGCAGGCCGGTCCGGGGAATCAGTCGACTGGCAGGCGGTGTTGGATTCGGACATCCTCGGGTTGATCCGAGCCGGAGAGCTCGACAGGGCAAGGGAGCGCCTGCAGTCGTGTTCGTCATAGTCGTCGGCCTCAACCACCGCACCGTCTCCCTCGACGTGCTGGAGCGCATGACGGTCAGCGACGAGCGCCTGCCCAAGGCGCTCGACGATCTCGGTTCGCGCGAGCACATCGCCGAGGTCGTACTGCTCTCGACGTGCCATCGCACCGAGGCCTACGTCCTCACCGACCGCTTCCACGGCGCGGTGCAGGACGTGCGCAACTTCTTGTCCGAGCTCGCGTTCATCCCGCCCGAGGAGTTCAGCGACCACCTCTACACATACCACGACGACGCCGCCGTGGCGCACCTGTTCGGCGTGGCCGCCGGTCTCGACTCCGTTGTGCTCGGCGAGAGCGAGATCCTCGGACAGGTCCGCAGCTCGTGGGAGCAGGCACGCGCGCACGGCAGCGCGGGAACGGTGCTGTCGGACCTCTTCCGCCATGCGCTCGAGGTCGGCAAGCGGGCGCGCTCCGAGACGGGCATCGCCCGCTCGACCACGTCGCTGTCGCACGCGGCCGTCGCCATGGCCGCCGAGCGCCTCGGTGGCCTGGCCGGACGAACGATCCTCGTGCTGGGCGCGGGCGACGTGGGCGAGAGCATGGCCGTCGCCCTCGCCGGCTCCGGTGTCGATGGCATCCTCGTCGCCAATCGCACCTGGTCGAAGGCAGTCGAGCTGGCCGCGCGCGTGGGAGGGCGGGCGCTGACCCTCGACGCCGTGCCCGACACCCTCGCCAGCGTCGACCTGCTCCTCACGTCCACAGGCGCGCCGTCCCTCGTGCTCGAGCGGGCCGACCTCGAAGCGGCGACGTCGATGCGCGGCGAGCAGCCTCTGCTCGTGGTCGACGTGGCCGTGCCGCGCGACGTCGACCCCGGCGTGGCCACGCTTCCCGGTGTCACGCTGCTCGACATGGACGACCTGCGGGCGTTCGTCGACGTCGGGATCGGCGAGCGCCGCAAGGAAGTGGCGCGAGTCCAGTCGATCATCGCCGACGAAGTGGAGCGCTTCCTGGCCCGCAGCACGGCGCGCCAGGCCGCGCCGACGATCGCCGCGCTCCGCGCACGCGTCGAGGAGCTCCGGGTGGCCGAGATCGAGCGGTTCCGAGCGCGGCTCGCGTCGCTCGACCCCGACCAGCGCGAGGCCGTCGAGGCCGTCACGCGCGGCGTGCTGGCCAAGCTGCTCCACGAGCCGACCGTCCGCCTGAAGGAGGCGGCCGGCACCCCCGACGGCCCGCGCCTGAACGAGGCACTGCGCGCGCTGTTCGATCTGTAGGCACGGAGTGACGCTGCGGGCCGCCACTCGCGGGAGCCCGCTGGCCCGGCTCCAGACCGAGCTCGTGGCCGCGCTCCTCGACGACGACGTGGAGGCCCTCGTGGTCGAGACCACCGGCGACCGGCGCCAGGACGTGCCGATCCACCAGATGGGCGGCCAGGGCGTGTTCGTGAAGGAGGTCCAGCAAGCGGTGCTCGACGGCCGCGCCGACATCGCAGTGCACTCGGCCAAGGATCTGCCGTCGACAGCGACGCCCGGCCTCGTCATCGCAGCCGTGCCCGAGCGCGCCGACGCGCGCGACGCGATGGTCGGCTCGACGCTGGCGGCGCTCCCGCGCTGTGCGCGCGTCGGCACGGGCGCCGTGCGCCGTCGAGCGCAGCTCGCGGCGGCTCGCCCCGATCTCGAGTTCGGCGAGCTGCGCGGCAACATCGACACCCGCCTGCGCAAGGCGACGCAGTTCGACGCCGTCGTGGTGGCCGCCGCCGCCCTGATCCGTCTCGGTCGCGCCGATGCCATCGCCGAGCTGCTCGAGCCGTCGGTCGTGATGCCCCAGGTCGGGCAGGGCGCGCTGGCGGTCGAGTGCCGCGCCGACGACGCGCGCACGCTCGCCGTGCTCGCCACGGCCGAGCACGGGCCGAGCCGGCGGGCGGTCGACGCCGAACGTGCGTACCTCGCCGCCCTGGGCGGCGGCTGCGACCTCCCGGCCGGCGCGCACGCCGTGGTGGGCAGCGACGGCCGCGTGCGAATGTCGGCGGTCCTCGCGACCTTCGACGGGAGCGTTGTCGTTCGTGAGGAGGGCGAGGGCGACGACGGCCCCGCGCTCGGCGCCGAGCTCGCCGGCCGCGTGCTCGCGCGGACATGACGGTTTATCTCGTCGGCGCGGGGCCGGGAGATCCGGGGCTGCTGACGGTTCGCGGGGCGGAGGTCCTGGCTCGGGCCGACGTCGTCGTCTACGACCGGCTGTCGGTGGCCTCGCTGCTCGACCTCGCCCCGCCCACGGCCGAGCGCGTCAGTGTCGGCAAGTCGCCGGGCCACAAGAGCATGGAACAGGACGAGATCAACGCCCTGCTCCTCGAGCGAGGGCGCGAGGGCCGCACCGTCGTGCGGCTCAAGGGCGGCGACCCGTTCGTCTTCGCGCGCGGCGGCGAAGAGGCGCGCGCGCTGGCCGACGCCGGCGTGCCGTTCGAGGTCGTCCCGGGCGTGACCTCGGCGGTCGCCGTCCCCGCGTACGCCGGCGTGCCCCTCACCTATCGCGGACTGTCCACCTCGTTCACCGTGGTCACGGGCCACGAGGACCCGTGGGCCGCGACCGAGACCGACTGGGAGGCAGTGGCCCGCGTCGGTGGCACGGTCGTGATCCTGATGGGCGTCGCGACCCGCGGCGCCATCGCCGAGCGTCTGATGGCGGGCGGCCTGGCCCCCGGCACCCCCGTCGCGGCCGTGACGTGGGGCACCAGGCCCGACCAGACGAGCGTGCGCACGACGCTGGCCGAGTTGGGGCGCACCGAGGTCGAGGCGCCGGCGACGATCGTGGTCGGCGAGGTGGCCGGGCTCGACATTCGCTGGTTCGAGTCGCGTCCGCTGCTCGGACGGCGGGTCGTCGTCACTCGGGCGCGCGCGCAGGCGTCCGAGCTGGCGGCGCGGCTCCACGAGCTGGGCGCCGACACGATCGAGGTCCCGGTGATCGAGGTGCGCCCTGCGGGTGACGGCGGTGCCGCGCTCCGAGCCGCGGCGGCGCGGGCCGGCGAGTACGACTGGGTGGTGTTCACGTCGGCCAACGCGGTGGAGCGGTTCGTCCCGCTGCTCCGCGATGCCCGCGACCTCGGCGCCGCGCGCGTCGCCGCCATCGGCCCGGGCACCGCCGAGGCGCTGCGGCGGCTGGCGCTGGTCGCCGACCTCGTGCCCGAGGAGTTCGTGGCCGAAGCGCTGGTCGAGGCCTTCCCGCCTGGTCCGGGGCGGGTCCTGCTGCCGCGCGCCGCCGCGGCGCGCGGCGTGCTGCCCGAAGGCCTGCGGGCGAAGGGGTGGGAGGTCGACGTCGTCGAGGCCTACCGCACCGAGCCCGTACCGCAGTCGGAGGAACGGCTCGTCGCCGCGCGCCGCGCCGATGCCATCACGTTCACCTCTTCGTCGACGGTGACCAACTTCCTCGCGGCCGCTGGGCGGGACGCGGTTCCGCCCATCGTCGCCTGTATCGGGCCCGTCACCGCCGAGACGGCGCGCTCGTGCGGCCTCGCCGTCGACGTGGTCGCCGGCGTGCACACGATCGACGGGCTGGTCGACGCCGTGGTCGTAGCATTGAGAACGTGAGCGAGCGAAGGCGAGCGAGCCAGAAGACAGAGCGATTGTCATCCCCGCCGCCGGAGGCGGCGGCAGGATGATGAGCTTCCCGGCGCGTCGTATGCGCCGGCTTCGGCGCACGCCCGCGCTGCGCCGGCTGGTGGCGGAGACGCGCCTGTCCGTCGACGACCTCGTGGCGCCGCTGTTCGTGCGCGAAGGCATCGACGAGCCCGTCCCGGTCACGTCACTTCCGGGAGTCATGCAGCACACGCGGGAATCGTTGGTGAAGGAGGCGCGGCGCCTTGCCGACCTCGGCGTGCCCGCGCTCGTGCTGTTCGGCGTACCGGCGCGCAAGGACGCGACGGGTTCGGAGGCGTGGAATCCCGACGGGATCGTGCAGGTGGCGCTGCGCGATCTGCGTGACGAGACCGGCGATCAGCTCGCGCTCGTGGCCGACCTCTGTGTCGACGAGTACACCGACCACGGCCACTGCGGCGTGCTGACGCCGGCGGGAGAGGTCGACAACGACGCCACCGTCGAGCTCTACGCGCGCGTCGCGCTCGCTCAGGCCCAGGCGGGCGCCGACGTGGTCGCGCCGTCGGGGATGATGGACGGCCAGGTCGCCGCGATCCGCGCCGCTCTCGATGCCGATGGCCACGAGGAGACGGCCATCCTCGCCTACGCAGCCAAGTACGCGTCGGCGCTCTACGGCCCGTTCCGCGAGGCCGTCGACGTCACGATCGTCGGAGGTGGCGACCGGAAGGGCTACCAGCAGGACTCCCGGAACGGGCGCGAGGCGCTGGCCGAGGTCGCCCTCGACGTGGTCGAGGGCGCCGACATCGTGATGGTGAAGCCCGCAGTCGCCTACCTCGACGTGATCGCCGCCGTGCGCGCCGTCGTCGACGTTCCCGTAGCCGCCTACAACGTCTCGGGCGAGTACGCGATGGTGAAGGCGGCGGCCGAGCGGGGCTGGATCGACGGCGAGGCGGTTGCGCTCGAGCACCTCACCGCGATCAAGCGCGCCGGCGCCGACTTCGTGCTCACGTACTTCGCGGCCGAGGTCGCCGAAACCCTTGGGGGCTAACGAAGACCTCTTCCGCCGGGCGTGCGAGGTGCTGCCCGGCGGCGTCGACTCGCCGGTGCGGGCCTTCGGGGCGGTCGGCGGCACACCCTATTTCGTGGCACGCGCCGAGGGTGCCTACGTCTGGGACGTCGAAGGCCGGCGCTACACCGACTACGTGCAGTCGTGGGGCGCGTCGATCCTGGGCCACGCCAACCCAGCGGTCGTCGACGCCGTGCAGCGCGCCGCTCGCGACGGCACGTCGTTCGGCGCGCCGACCGAGCGCGAGGTTCTGCTGGCGGAGGCGATCCGCGAGCGCGTGCCCTCCTGCGAGCGCGTCCGGCTCGTGTCGAGTGGCACCGAGGCAACGATGTCCGCGATCCGAGTCGCACGCGGGTACACCGGGCGCGATCGCATCGTGAAGTTCGCGGGCTGCTACCACGGGCACGTCGACGAGCTGCTCGTCACTGCCGGCAGCGGCGTCGCCACGTTCGGCCTGCCCGGCTCGGCCGGCGTGCCGGCGGGCGCGGTCGCCGACACGGTCGTCGTGCCCTACAACGTCGTGCCCCAGATCGGCGACGACGTCGCTTGTGTGATCGTCGAGCCCGTCGCCGCCAACATGGGCCTGGTCGCGCCGGCGCCCGGCTTCCTCGAGGGCCTGCGCGGCGCGTGCGACGGGGCGGGCGCGCTGCTGGTCTTCGACGAGGTCGTCACCGGCTTCCGGCTCGGCCCCGGAGGGGCTCAGGAGCGCTACGGCGTCACGCCCGACCTCACCACCCTCGGGAAGGTCGTCGGTGGCGGGCTGCCGCTCGCTGCCTTCGGCGGGCGGGAGGAGGTCATGTCCGTGCTGGCGCCCGACGGCCCCGTCTACCAGGCGGGCACGTTGTCGGGGAACCCGCTCGCGACCGCCGCCGGCCTCGCGGTGCTCGAGCAGCTCGACGGCGCGGCCTACCGGCGGCTCGAGGGCCGGGCCGGGCAGCTGGCGGGGTGGTTGGCCGATGTCGTGGGCGAGGCCGGACTCGACGTCATCGTGCCGTCGGTGGGGCCGCTGGTCGGGCTCTTCTTCACCGACCGACCCGTGACCGACTACGAGTCGGCCAAGGCCGCCGACCCGAAGCTGTACGCGCGTTTCTTCCACGAGATGCTGGCACGCGGGGTGGCCCTCCCCCCGAGCCCGTTCGAGACCTGGTTCCCGAGCCTCGCCCACACCAAGGACGAGCTCGAGCGCACCGCCGACCTCGCCGCCGCCGCCGCACGCGCCATCGCCTGACAGCGTCCCCCCAACACGTTTTGGGCGCGAAAGTGGCTGCTCTGACAGCCGATTACGCGCCCAAAACGGTGTCCCACGCTGTCTTCGGGCGGGGGCCGCGGTACCAGAGGAGCCAGCAGACGAGGGGGGCGGCGACCAGCGCGAGCCGCTTCAGCACGCGCGGCTCCTCGAACACCGTGAGGCCCCAGCGATCGTCGACGACGCGACCGAGGTCGTTGTCCTCCCGCCAGAGTTGCGCGATGAGGGGTCCACGTTGAAGCGGCCGTGCTCGCGGCGCATCGCCGCCACTGGCGCGCCGGTGCCGTCGCGCAGCTCGACCTCGCGGCGCTCGGCGTCGCCGGGAAGATAGATCGCGAGCGGCGCGCCGTCCGCGTCGGCCACCGTGAACGCCGCCTGGGTCACGGCGCGGTAGCGCTCGACGGAGAACAGCGGTGCGCCGTCGAGGGTGACGCACGTATGGCGCTGGTCGAGCCGGCGCAGCGACTCGCCCGCCAGCAGCGCGTCGGCCCGCTCCGCCAGTCTCATCTCGACGTGCTCCTCCATCACAGTCGCCTCCGGCAGGCCGCCGGGCTCGAGGTAGACGAGGGGACCCCCGTCATGGAGCCGTTGGAGCGTCACCGAGCCCGTGCGCGCAAACGCGTCCGCCTGCGGGTCGCGCCGCGGACCGGCGCCAGCGGGAGGGTGGACGGTGGGGTGGACGGCGCGAACCGCTCGAGGCACAGCTGGCACCACTCGGCGTCGTCCGGGTTGGCGGCACCGCACCGCGGGCACTGCATGGCTAGGCCGCCGGCGCGAGGCGGGCGATGGCGGCGACGGCTCGGTAGGCGGCTTCGGCCGGACCGATCTCGTCGGGCCGCAACAGGTTGGCCATGATGCGCAGGACCCACTCCATCAGCGGACGTGACCGCATCCCCGTGCCGACGAGGACGCGCATCAGCTCGGGCCGGCCGATGATCTTCACGAACGCGCGCGCGACGCGGTAGTAGAGGTCGTACTCGTCGTGAACACGTTGCTCGTACTGGTGCAGCGCCATGCCGTCGCCGGTTCGCAGCGCGCCGTCGAGAGCCTCGGCCGCGTACCGTCCCGTCTCGTAGGCGTACGCGATCCCCTCGCCGTTGAACGGGTTGATTGCGCCGGACGCGTCACCGACCACGAGCCACGTCGGGCCGACGTTCGGCGTGACCGAGAACCCCATCGGCAGCCGTCCGCCGACGGGCGGTCCGCACGACGTCTCCGCGGAGAGTCCCCACGACTCGGGCGCCCACTGCACGAACGCGTCCATCAGGCGGCTGGTGTTGACCTCCTTCCACTGGTTGAAGGTCGAGAGGAGCCCGACCCCGACGTTCACGCGCCCGTCGCCGACCGGGAAGATCCAGCCGTAGCCGGGCAGCACGTTGCCGTGCCGGTCGCGCACGTCGAGGTGCGACTCGATCCAGGGCTCGTCGTGGCGAGGCGAGGAGTAGTAGCCGCGGATGGCCATGCCCTGCGGGTAGGAGCGGTCGCGTGTGGTGCCCAGGGATCGGCCGAAGCGCGAGTTGGCGCCGTCGGCGACGACGACGTACCGGGCGCGCACGGGCTCGAGCGCGCCGCTGCGCTTCACCGTGGCGCCCCGCACGAGTCCGGCGTCGAGGATCGGCGCGGTCGCCTCGGCGCCCTCCCACAGCTCGACGCCCGCCTTCTCGGCCCGCTCCGCGACCAGCTGGTCGAGGTCGTGGCGGGTGATGACGTAGCCGTGGCGCGGGAAGCCGGGCATCTCCGGCCACTCGAGCTCGAGCACGCGGCCGAACGCGATCGAACGCAGGCCGGCGAACCGGTGGCCGTGCTCGGCCAGTGCCCCACCGAGCCCCATGTCGTCGAGCTGTTTCACGGCGCGCGGAGTGAGCCCGTCACCGCACGTCTTCTCACGTGGGAAGCGCTTCTTCTCGACGAGCAGCACGTCGTGGCCGGCCTCGGCCAACCAGTACGCACACGCCGCCCCGGAGGGCCCGGCGCCGACAACGAGGACATCCCGCTCGCTCACCGACACAGTTTCGCCCATCTTTCCGCCGGCCACGCTCGGCGCCGAAGGCGCCCGCTCTGGCCGGCGGCAAGAAGAACTGAGTGCGGAGGCCGAGCCGGCTTCGCCGGTCGGCCGGAGCGCCTCAGAACTCGCCCGAACGGAGTGAGGGCGAAAACTAGAGCTGTAAGCGCTCGTAGCGGACGACGGCGTTGATCTGTTCGTCGCTGAGGGTGCCGCCGAACGCCGGCATCACGCCCTTGGCCGGCCCGTGCTGCCCGCCCGTGCGCTTCGGGTCGCCGTAGAGCTTGCCGGCGAACGGAGCCGACCCCGTCTTCACCCAGCTGATCTGATCGGCGACGTTGGGAAACGTGAGCTTGGCCTCGCCGCCGTGCAGCTTCGGGCCGACGCCGCCCCCGCCGGACGGCCCGTGGCAGCCGGCGCAGCCGGCGGTGTTGTACACCTGCTGGCCGAGCACGAGGGGATTCACCGTCGTCTTGACGTGGCTGCTGAACGCGCCCATGTAGACGATGGCCCAGAACGGGAGCCCGACGAGCACAGGCATCATCCAGATAGGGACTCGCCGGGGCGTCTCGGGCAGGGCGTAGACGGCCGGCTCGACCGTGATGGTGGCGGGTCTCGCCCCTGGCCTCGCCGGCGCGGCCGCCGGCGCCTCGGCGACGTCGGTGCCGACCTCGGCCGGTTCCGCCACCTCCGTCGAGGCCTCCGCCGGGGCCTCCGTCGGTGCGGCCGCCTGAGCCGGTGCCTCCTCAGGTGCCGTGGGTGGGGCGCCGCCACCCCCGAGGCCCAGCGCCTCGCGCCGCTCGCGCGACCGCCGGAGCAGGTGCTCGGGGACGTCCGTCACGGCCGAGGAATCTAGATGCCGGGCCCCCTGCCTGGACAACCCTGCGGGCCCTGCCTGCGAGCCGACAGAGCGATGTCTCACGGCCGGGGGTTGGGTGGTAGAACGCGCTGGCGCCGGCACCGGGCCGCCGGGGTAGTATGTGACCGCATTCACAAGGAAGGGGAGCGCGTCGGGTGGTCGCCTTCGTGACCTCGGTGGTGATCCTGTTGATCTGCGTCGGCGTGACGCAGATCGTCGCTCGACGCCGGCCCCCCGGTACGCCGCTCACGTGGGGCGAGGCGATCGCCGCGGGCGTGTTCGTGTTCGCCACGATGCTCCTCGGCTACGCGATCGTCCCGAACCAGTGGCTGGCATGGGCCGACAACCAGCTCAAGTGGCGGGCCGACGCCATCGGCATCCCCACGCCCTGGGGCACGATCTTCAAGCACGGGATCACGTTCTTCGGTCGCGGGAAGATCACCGTCACCAAGCAGGCGGTCCGCGACGTCATCGTCACCGTCATCTACGTCGTGGTGGTGGGGATGCACGTCGCGCTGTGGGCGCAGTGGCAGAAGCGCGGCAAGAAGACCGACGAGGCCGAGGCGATCACGTCGTCCGCGTATGGTCGCCCGCTGGTCAGGAGGGTGTGATGGCGAAGAGCGATGCCAATCCGCCGATGCCCGAGTTCGCCGACGACTACGTCCTCGAGGAGGTCACGCCCGACGAGCTCGGCAAGTCGGTGAAGCCGAAGCAGTTCCTCAACATCGACCAGTCCGAGTGCATCATGTGCGAGGGCTGCGTCGACATCTGCCCGTGGAAGTGCATCCACATGCTGTCACCCGACGCCGTCGCCGAGGCGGTCAACACGGGCGTGCCGGGCATCGACCCCGACGACCACGTGATCTTCGTCGTCGACGAGGACGTGTGCACGCGGTGCGCCCTCTGCGTCGACCGCTGCCCGACCGGGGTGATCATCCTCGGCAAGGCCGGCGTCCAGGGTCGCAACGAGGGCGATCCCCATCAGCGCGACAGCAACCACGGCTACGCCTACGGCATGCGGTTCTGAGGAGCGGGAATGGCGAGGCGCGGTAACGGGAACGGCAACGGGCACGGGCGCAAGACGCCTGGCGAGCGGCTGGTAGAGGTCGGCGATCAGATCCGCGGGTCGCAGGTCTGGACGTCGATCTTTCGTCCGGGCTCGATCTTCCGGAGGGGTTACACCGACAGCCCCAGGAACCGCTCCTACGTGATCATGAACAGCGTGCTGTACCACCTTCACCCGGTGAAGGTGAAGCGCCACGCGGTACGCGTGAGCTACACGCTCTGCCTCGGCGGCCTGTCGTTCTTCCTCTTCATCCTGCTCACGGTCACCGGCATCTTCCTGATGTTCTTCTACCGGCCGACCGAGGCCCAGGCCTGGAACGACATCCGCACCCTGCACACCGCAGTCACCTTCGGGCTCCTCGTGCGCAACATGCACCGGTGGGCCGCCCACCTCATGGTGATCACGGTGTTTCTGCACATGGCGCGGGTCTTCTACCACGGCGCCTACAAGCCGCCGCGCGAGTTCAACTGGGTGATCGGCGTCATCCTGCTGCTGCTCACGCTGCTGCTCTCGTTCACCGGCTACCTGCTGCCCTGGGACCAGCTCGCGCTGTGGGCCGTCACCGTCGGCACGAACATGATGGGGTACACGCCCGTCTTCGGACCGCAGGTGCGGTTCGTGCTCCTGGGCAGCAAGGAGATCAGCGGCGAGACGCTGCTGCGGTGGTACGTGCTGCACGTGCTGATGTTCCCGTTCGTGATCGTGATCTTCATGGCCGTCCACTTCTGGCGCGTCCGCAAGGACGGCGGCCTCTCCGGGCCCCTGTAGAGGAGGTGCTGGCCCAGTGACCGACGTCCCCGAGCACCTGCTGCGGCGAGCCCGTGAGCGCCGCGAGGCGTTGGGTGGCGACGCGCCTCCGCCGGCTGCGGGCGGTGGCGGCGAAGCGCCGCCCGAAGAGCCTCCGGCGGCCGCAGCGGCACCTCCCCCGCCCGACGACGACGGCAGCAAGATCCCTGCCCACCTGCTCGCCCGCAGCGCCGCGCGGCGCGAGGCCGCGGCGGGTGGCGGCGGCGGAGAAGGCGGAGACGCCGGTGGGGAAGGGGGCGGCGAGGCCCGTCAGCCGGCGGCGGCGACGGCCGCGGCCGCCACCGCGGTGGCCACCGCGCCCGCTGCGGCGCGGATGACCGGGCCGGAGGGCCACACCCAGCGGCTCCTCACGGTGGTCAAGGCCGGCTCCATCCAGGACGTCAAGGCCGCACCCACCGACAAGGTGCACGTGTGGCCGCACCTCCTCGTCGGCGAGTTCGTGGCGTCCCTGTTCATGACCGCGTTCCTGCTCGTCTTCTCCACCCTCGTCGACGCGCCGCTCCGCGCTCTGCGCAACTACAACCTCACGCCGAACCCCTCGAAGGCGCCCTGGTACTTCCTCGGCCTGCAGGAGCTGCTCACGATGTTCCACCCGATGGTCGCCGGCGTGACCATCCCCGGAGTCGCCCTCGGACTGCTGGCCGCGGCGCCCTACGTCGACAAGAACCCGAGCCACAAGCCGGAGGATCGCAAGTTCGCCATCACGATGATGCTCATGTTCATGATGTTCTGGGCCGTGCTCGTGATCATCGGCTCGTTCTTCCGGGGCCCCGGCTTCAACTTCGTTCTCCCCTGGAAGAGCGGGGTCCACGACATCTTCGATCTGTGATTCGTCCTCACTCGCTTCGCTCGGAGGACGGCTGATGTCCGCCGGAACCGTCGTTGCCATTGCTGTGCCGGTCGTCGTCCTGATGCTGGTCACGGTCGGGCTCACGACCGCGGCGCGGCGCGATCGCCGGACGGCGGTCGGTGAGCTCACGCGCGAGACGCGCCGGCGTGACCGCGACGCGCCAGACGAGGCGGAGCCGGCGATGGCCGCGCGTCTCACCGGTCGCGAGGTCGAGCGCGCCGCCGTGCTCGAGCGTGAACACGAACGGGCCGTGGTGCTGGCCCCGCCGCCCGCACCCCCGGCGCGCCGGGTGCCGCTCGACCCCGAGACGCTGGGCGTCACCCGGCGCCAGTTCCTCAACCGCGGCATCGTCCAGCTCTTCGGCATCGGCCTCGGTGCGTTCGGCGCGGCCACGATCGCGTTCCTGTGGCCGAGCGCGACCGGCGGCTTCGGCTCCAAGATCGTGCTGCCCGACTCGCTCGACGACATCCTGAGTCAGATCCGCGACAAGCGGGAGCCGTACTACTACGCGCCGGGTCGCGTGTACGTGAACCCGTACCCGAAGGACGCGCTCGGGAAGGCGAAGAAGGTCTACATGGGCGGCGTGCTCGACGGCATGGACGCCGGCGTCGTCGCCCTCTACCAGAAGTGCGTGCATCTCGGTTGTCGAGTGCCGTGGTGCAAGGTGTCGCAGTGGTTCGAGTGCCCGTGCCACGGCTCGAAGTACAACCGGGTGGGCGAGAAAAAGGGTGGCCCTGCACCGCGCGGCCTCGACCGGTTCCCGGTCAAGATCGAAGGCGGCAAGGTCAACGTCGACACCGGCACCATCATCCTGGGGCCGCCGATCGGCACCAACACCACCGGGCAGGAGGCGGAAGGGCCGCACTGCGTCTCGATCGGCAACGGGTGATGGTGGTCGCCGCGTCGACCCAGCGCACGCTGGGCCTGGCCATCGTGTCCGTGCTGTTCGGCGGCTGGCTCATCTACGTCCTCGTCGCCAACCTCCGGAGTGGGCATCCGCCCGGGTCCGAGATCGAGACGGCGCCCAACCGGCGGCCCTACTTCGACGACGACCAGCTCGAGGGGCCGCGTCTCGACCGCATGCTGTCGTGGGGTTTGATCAGCCTGGCCTTCATCGCCGTGTTCCTGCCGATCTACTGGCTGCGCGAGCCGGGCCGGCAGAAGAACGCCATCGTCGGCTTCCGGCAGCGCGCCGCCAAGCGCGGGGCCGAGCTGTTCCAGTCGGCGTCGGCCCCGGTGCCACCCGGCCACCTGAGCTTCGGCTGCGCCGACTGCCACGGCAACAAGGGCCAGGGCGGCGTCACCAACTTCACCCTCACCGATCCGAAGGACCCGACGAAGGTTCGCATCGTGCAGTGGCAGGTCCCCGCGCTCAACACGGTGCTCCTGCGCTTCACCGAGGACCCGAAGATGTGCAACGACCCGCTCCAGGCGGGACCGCAGTGCGAGGTGACACAGATCATCACCTACGGACGGCCGGGCACGCCGATGCCCCCGTGGGGTGTCAACGGCGGTGGACCGATGAACGACCAGCAGATCTCCGACCTCGTCGCGTTCATCCGCACCATCAAGATCGGCTCGAAGCAGGCCAAGGCCGACGACGCCAAGCTCGGCGCCACCGACGGGCACGCGCTGTTCGACGCGTTCTGCGCGCGGTGTCACACCAAGGGCTGGTCCTACCGGGCGTCGTACGCGGAGCCCGGCGCGGTCGACGGCGGTGGCGCCTTCGGGCCCAACCTGACCGACGGTGACGAGATCCGGCAGTTCTCCGACCCGTCCAAGCAGGTCTTATTCATCACCACCGGCTCCGACTACCAGAAGCTCTACGGGGCGCGCGGCATCGGGTCGGGCCGCATGCCCGGCTTCGGCGGGATGCTCAGCGCGGCGCAGATCAAGGCCATCGTCGACTACGAGCGGAGCCTGTGATGCACGTCCTGGCCGCGCTCACCTGGGACCCGCAGATCCGCGGCGCGGTCGTCCTCGGCACCGCGATCCTCATCCTGTGCGGGTCCGTCTACCTGCTGCTCGCCACCAACCTCGGCGCCCGCCTCGGGTTCCTCGTCGCTGTCGCCGGACTCACCGGTTGGCTCACCGTGCTCGCGCTCGTCTGGGCGGTCTACGGGAAGGGCGACACCGGCCCCGAGCCGACGTGGAAGGTGCAGACCGTCGTGAGCGGCACCCTCGGCCTGACGGCGCGGCCGCCTCTCGACCGCTTCCCGGGCGGGTGGAAGAAGCTCGCCTCCGACTCTCCCGCGCGCGGCGAGGCCGAGGCCGTGGTCGACGCGGAGCTCACCAAGGGCCCGTCGGCGCAGACGCTCGGGTTCTCCAGCACGACCGACTACGTGCCCCTCGTGGGCTACGAGAAGGGCGGCCAGAAGTACGAGTTCTTCCGTCACCGCCCCCACTACGCCGTGATCCAGGTGCAGGGTGCGGTCGCCCAGCAGGCCAAGACCGGTGGCGCGCCGCCGAAGCCTGAGGCTGACGCGACCAAGCCGGTAGTGACGATCCTGCTGATCCGCGACCTCGGCTCGCTGCGCCTGCCCTCGGCGGTCATCTCATTCGCGTCGTTCATCATCTTCGCGGTGACGATCTACGTCCTCCATCGCCGCGACAAGGTCGCGATGGCGGCACGGGCGGCCTGACCGTGGCCGACTACTTTCCGATCGCCACCCTGCTCGTGGTGGCGGCGCTGTTCTCGGGCTTGTCGTTCTTCGCGTCACGCATGCTCGGCCCGCGCCGGCCGACGACGGCGAAGTCCGCTCCCTACGAGTGCGGCATCGTGCCCGAGCACGAGCCGCCGCAGCGCTTCCCCGTGCGCTTCTACCTCGTGGCGATGATCTTCATCATCTTCGACATCGAGATCATCTTCATCTACCCCTGGGCGGTCGTGTACCGGCGCCTCGGTGGGTTCGGGCTGCTGGAGATGATCCTGTTCGCGGTCGCCGTCTTCGTCGCCTTCGTGTACCTCATCAGCCACGGCGCGCTCGACTGGGGCCCGGTCTCGGCGCGCAGACCGGTGGGGGCGTCGCCTTGGGTGCGGACGACGGAGACGACGATCCGGCGCGTGGGGCGCGGCGGAGAGCACGGTGGAGAGGACGCGGCGGCATAGTCATGGGACTCGACGACTTCCAGCACAACTTCCTGACGGGCAACCTCGAGAACCTCGTCAAGTGGGCGCGTCGCAACAGCATGTGGCCCGCCACGTTCGGCCTGGCCTGCTGCGCCATCGAGATGATGGCCACGGGGGCGGCGCACTACGACCTGAGCCGGTTCGGGATGGAGATCTTCCGGGCGTCGCCGCGGCAGGCCGACCTGATGATCGTGGCCGGGCGGGTGTCGCAGAAGATGGCGCCGGTCCTGCGCCAGATCTACGACCAGATGGCGGAGCCCAAGTGGGTGCTGTCGATGGGGGTCTGTGCGTCCACCGGCGGGATGTTCAACAACTACGCCATCGTCCAGGGCGTCGACCAGGTGGTGCCTGTCGACGTCTACGCCCCCGGCTGCCCGCCCGGGCCCGAGACGCTCATCCACGCCATCCTCACGCTGCACGAGCTGGTGCGCACCGGCGAGATCACGCGCCGGCGCGACGCCACCGGCGCCGGCGCCGGGGTCCAGGCCGAGCCGCTCACGTTCGCCATCGGTGCCGACCGGTGACAGACGTGCTGGGGCTGCCTGCTGACGTGGCCGCGTCGGAGTCGCGCGGCCAGCAGGTGCTGCACCCGTCGCGCGACGACTACGTCGAGACCGTTCGCACGCTGCGTGACGATGCCGGGTTCGCCATGTGCGTCGACCTCACGGCCGCCGACTATCTGACCAATCCCAACCGCCGTCTGCCCGCGGGCGTGCAGCCCGAGCGCTTCGAGCTCGTCGTCGGCCTGCTCTCGCTCGAGCGCCGGGCGCGGGTGCGGTTGCGCGTGCAGGCGCCCGAGTCCGAACCGACCGCGCCCTCGCTCTACGACCTCCACCCCGGCACCGAGGCGATGGAGCGCGAGGTCTACGACATGTTCGGCATCGTCTTCGAGGGTCACCCCGACCTGTCCCG
>VAXF01000031.1 GCA_005888395.1 Actinomycetota bacterium
AACGTGATGATGGCGGCCGGTCTCACGCGCGTCGGCGAAGCGGCGCGGCGCGTCATCGACGGCCGCGCGGGCCGTGCCCTCGCCCACGCCACCTCGGGCCCGTGCCTCCAGCAGAACCTCGTCTGTGTCCTCGAGGGTGAGTCATGAGTGAGCTCTGCGCGGTCGTCGGGATCGGGCAGACCAAGTACGCGTCGAAACGCGAGGACGTGTCGATCGCCGGGCTCGTTCGCGAGGCGGCGGGACGCGCCCTGGAGGATGCCGAGATGACGTGGTCCGACATCGACGCCGTCGTCATCGGCAAGGCGCCCGACATGTTCGAGGGCGTGATGATGCCCGAGCTCTACCTGGCCGACGCCCTGGGGGCGGTGGGCAAGCCAATGCTGCGGGTGCACACGGCCGGCAGCGTCGGGGGGTCCACGGCGCTGGCCGCGGCCAGCCTAGTCCAGTCGGGCCTGCACCCGCGGGTACTCACGGTCGCGTTCGAGAAGCAGTCCGAGTCCGACGCCATGTGGGCCCTGTCGCGACCCATGCCGTTCTCGCCGCCCACCCTGGCCGGCGCCGGGGGCTACTTCGCCCCGCTGATCCGCTCGTACATCAGGCGATCGGGCGCGCCCGACCACATCGGCATCCTCGTCGCGGTCAAGGACCGCGAGAACGCGCTCAAGAACCCCTACGCGCACCTCCGGCTCGACGACATCAGCTTCGAGAAGGTGGCCGAGTCGCCCATGCTCTGGGACCCGATCCGCTACCTCGAGACGTGCCCGTCGTCCGACGGCGCGTGTGCGATGGTGCTCACCGACGAGGCCGGCGGCGAGCGCGCGCCGCGACCGCCGGCGTGGGTCACGGCCACCGCAATGCGCAGCGAACCGACGATGTTCGCGGGACGAGATGCGGTCGACCCCCAGGCCGGCCGCGACTGCGCCGCCGACCTCTATGCGCAGGCCGGCATCACCGATCCCCGTCGCGAAATCGACATGGCCGAGATCTACGTACCGTTCAGCTGGTTCGAGGCGATGTGGATGGAGAACCTGGGCTTCGCGGCCGACGGCGAGGGCTGGAAGATGACCGACGACGGCAGCACCTCCCTCACCGGCGACCTCCCCGTGAACGCGTCCGGCGGGGTGCTGTCGTCGAACCCGATCGGCGCGTCGGGGATGATCCGGTTCGCGGAGGCCGCGCTCCAGGTGCGCGGGCTGGCGGGCGAGCACCAGGTGGACGGCTGCCGGCGCGCCCTCGGCCACGCCTACGGCGGCGGCTCCCAGTTCTTCTCGATGTGGATCGTCAGCTCGGAGAAGCCCTAGCCGGATAACCGCTGGGGGACCGGCCGCAGCAGAGGCGATGATGCGGCGTGGGTGGATGCGACATGACCATCCGGGCCGAGGGCCCTGCCGACGTGCCGTCGATCGCGGCGGTCGTCGCGGCTGCGTTCGGCTCGCAGGCCGAGGCTCACCTCGTGGCGCGGATCCGCGCGTCGCCGCAGTTCGTTCCCGAGTGGTCGCTCGTGGCGGACGTCGAGGGAGAGATCGCCGGCCACGTGATGATCAGCTACGCCACCATCGTCGACGGGCGGGGCGAGCGTCGGGTCGCGATGCTGTCGCCGCTCGCGGTGGCGCCGGCTCGCCAGCGCCAAGGGATCGGGTCGGCGTTGGTGCGTTCGGTGACCGCCCTCGCCGCCGCGGCCGGGGAGCCGCTGGTCATCCTCCAGGGCGACCCGGCGTTCTACGGACGGCTCGGGTTCGAGCCGGCCGCGGACTACGGCATCGCGATGCCGCTGCCGTCCTGGGCGCCGCCGGAGGCGGCACAGGTCATGCGCCTGCCGCTCTATGACGACGCCGTGCGCGGGCGGGTCGCGCATCCCCCCGCGTTCGATGAGGTGGCCGACCGGTAGGCGCCGTCAGGGCGCGACGATGCGGAAGAAGCGCACGCCCTGCTCGCCGCTGTGGATGGCGTATGGCGTGTCCTTGGGCACGTACACCGCGCTGCCCGGACCGCTCACTGCCTCGCCGTCGTCCATTCGCAACTCGCCGGCGGTGACGATCAGCCACTCGCCGGTGTCGTGGCTGTGCACCGGGTCGACGTAGCCGGGCCCGTACTCGACGTACTGCATCGACGGCACGTCCGTGCCGAGGTGGCTGAGCGCCTTGAAGCGGATCGAGTCCGACCCGCGGTACTCCACCCAGGGCACGTCCTTCTCGTCGACCTGGAAGATTGACGCCATGGCGGTGTGCGCCTCCTCGTTCGCCCGCTGCGGACGATAGGCCGGGCGCCGCGGTCGATGCGGTGGCAGACCACCTCGCAGTGGCGAGTGGGCATGGTCAGCCGTTCGCGGGCCTTGTCAGGACGCGCCATCCGGCTGCGATGTCGATGAAGCGCGCGACATCGGCGGCGATGACCTCTCGGCCTCGCGGCGAGTCGTACATGCGCTGCTCGAGGTCGGCGCGCGAGGCGAAGCCGAGCTCGGCGATGCCGTCGACACCGGGCGTCGCGCCATCGATCGTGCCGATCACAACATTCTGCACGTAGCGGCAGATGCCGGGATGGTGACGGCGGGCGAGGGGCGCGTGATCGAACATCCAGTGGTCGGCGAAGTCCTCGTGGCTGAGTGCCGGCAGCCGCCGGACGAACGCGATCCGCTCGATGCCGGGCGCGGCCTCCTCCCACTGAACCCGCTCGTCAACCAGGTAGCCGTCGACCGGCAGGTCGTCGAAACGCGCCGGCGGCGCATCCCAGACGCACACGACGGCGGACACTGGCGCACCGTCGTCGACCGGACGGTGCAGCTCGTGGCGCAGACCGGCGCAGCGTTGGACGACGGCCTCGAGGTCGCCGCGCACCGGCAGCACGAGTTTGCTCACGCCTCGAGCTCGTCCAGGATCGCGGCCACGTTGTCGACGCTGCGGTGCACGGCCGACTCGTAGCCCTCCTGCTCGATGCGAGGCCCGATGATCTCGAGGTCGAACGCGCCTGCGTAGCCGGCGGCGAGCACCTGGCCCAGGATGCGCGCCAACGGGATGTCGCCGTCGCCCGGGACGGCCCGGTTGGGCGTGTCGACCGTGCCGAGCACGAAGTCGCTGACCTGCACGAGCCGGAAGGTGTCGACACCGTCGGCGACGGTGTCGTCGAGGGCGCGCTCGAGCCAGCAGGCGTTGATCTCCATGCACACGCCGATCCCGAGCCGGCGGGCGAGGTCGACGGCGTCGCGTAGCCGGTGCACGAAGCCGATGTCGGGCCGGAGCGAGTTGGTGTGCTCCAGCGCCAGCGCCACCCGGCGGTCGCCGGCGTGGGCGACGACCGGATCGAGCGCGTCCTCGAGCGCGTCGGCCGCCTGCTCCCACGTGAGGCCGCCCGCCCGGCCGGTCGTGAACACGACGCAGCTCGCCTGCAACACGGCCGCGGCGTCGACGATCCACCGGAAGCGGTCCTGCTGCGCCGGCCAGCTACCACGGTCGTCGAGGCGGAACGAGCCCGGGCCGATCAGGTTGCCGACCGTCAGCCCTCGTTCCGCGACCCGCTCGGCGACGCGTGCGACGGCGGCGTCGCCGCCCGCGGCCTCGAGCTTGGCGAACGGGACACCGACGTGGTCGATGCCCGCGGCGGTCCAGAACGCGAGCGTGCGGTCGAGGTCCCACCCCATCGTGCAGATGCCGCTGACCGAGATTCGAGGGTGGCCGATCACGTCAGCCGAGGGAGCGGCCGCGCACGGCCGTGCTCCCCCCGTCGACCGGCAGCGTGATGCCGGTGATCACCTCGGCGTCGGGGCCGGCGAGGAAGACGCAGGCGCGGGCGACGTCGGTCGCCGTCGCGAGCCGGGTGAGGTGCATCTCTTCCAATTGCTGCCGGCGCTCTTCTGTGAGGCCCGCGTCGCGCCGCTCGTGCAGCACATAGCCGGGCTGGACCGTGTTGCAACGGATGCCGCGGCGACCGAAGTCCATGGCGATCGAGCGTGTCAGGGCGTTGAGCGCGCCCTTGCTGGCGCTGTAGGCCGACTGCCCGGGCGTGCCCAGCTCGGCGGCGCGCGACGACACGTTGACGATCGAGCCGTGGCCCGCGTCGAGCATGCGAGGAATGGCGAACCGACACAGCGACGCAGCCGCGACCACGTTCACCCGCAACACCGCTTCCCAGGTCTCGGCCTGCACGTCGACCACGGTGCCGCCACCACCGCCGTCGCTCCGAACGGCGTTGTTGACGAGGACGGTAAGGCTCCCGAACCGGTCGACGACGCTCTCGACGAGCGCGCCGCACTGCTGCTCGTCGGTAAGGTCGGCGGCGAAGAACGCGGCCTCATCACCGCTGTCGCGGATCGACGTCGCCACCGTCTCGCCCCGGCCGGCGTCGCGTCCGGTGACGGTCACGGCGGCACCCTCGGCTGCGAACAGCCGCGCAATCTCGCGGCCGAGACCCGAGGTCGACCCAGTGACGATGGCGACTTCACCGTGCAGGCGGCCGGGCACGGGGCGAATGGTAAACAACCCTGCGTGCAGCTCCGCTTCTCGGCCGAGGACGAGGCCTTCCGAAAGGAGGTCCGTGACTGGCTCACCGACAACCTCGTCGGTGAGTTCCGCGCCCTGGGCGCTCGCGGCGGGCCGGGCCGCGAGCACGAAGGCTTCGACGTCCGTCTGGCCTGGGAGCGCCGGTTGGGCGAGGCGGGGTGGACGGGCCTCGGGTGGCCGAAGCAGCACGGCGGCCGCGGCGCCACCCTCACGCAGCAGGTGATCTTCAACGAGGAGTACGTGCGCGCCGGCGCGCCGGCGCGCGTCGGCATCGTCGGCGAGGGCCTCCTCGGCCCCACGCTGATCGCTTTCGGCACCGACGAGCAGCAGCACCGATTCCTACCGCCGATCCTCAAGGGGGAGGAGCTGTGGTGCCAGGGCTACTCCGAGCCCGATGCCGGTTCCGACCTCGCCAACGTGCAAACCCGTGCCGTACTCGACGGTGACGAGTGGGTGGTCAGCGGGCAGAAGGTGTGGACGTCGCTCGCGCACTGGGCCGACTGGTGCTTCGTGCTGTGCCGCACCAACGCCGATGCCCCGCGGCATCGGGGGCTCTCGTACCTGCTGTGCCCCATGCGCCAGGACGGGGTCGAGATCCGCCCGATCGTGCAGCTCACCGGGACGTCCGAGTTCAACGAGGTGTTCTTCGACGGCGCTCGCACCGCGCGCGGCAACGTCGTGGGCGAGGTCGACGGCGGGTGGAAGGTCGCGATGGGGACGCTGGGCTTCGAGCGCGGCGTGTCGACGCTGGCCAACCAGATTGGTTTCGAGCGCGAGCTCGAGCGCGTGATCGCCCTCGCGCGCGCCAACCGCGCGGCCGCCGATCCGCGGATGCGCCAGCGGCTGGCCTCGGCCTGGATCGGGCTGCGCCTGCTGCGGTTCAACGCCCTGCGCACGCTCACTGCCGTCGAGCCCGGTCCCGAGGCGTCGGTGAGCAAGCTGCACTGGGCCACGTGGCACCGCGCCCTCGGCGAGCTGGCGATGGACGTGCAGGGGATGTCCGCGACCGTCGTCGAGGGCGGCGAGCACGAGCTCGACGACCTCCAGCGCCTGTTCCTCTTCGCCCGCGCCGACACCATCTACGGCGGCTCGAACCAGATCCAGCGCAACATCATCGGCGAGCGCGCCCTGGACCTCCCGCGTGAGCCCGCATGATGGAACCGCCGGCGTACCTCGAGGCCCACGGTCTGCTGGAGGGCAAGGTGGTGCTGGTCACTGCAGCCGCGGGCGCGGGCATCGGTCTCGCCACCGCCAAGCGCTGCGCGGAGGAGGGAGCCGAGCTGGTCGTGATCAGCGACACGCATGAGCGCCGGTTGGGCGAGGCGGCGGAGCAGCTCGAGGCCGCCACCGGCCGGCGACCGCTCGCAGTGCGCTGCGACGTGACCGTCGAGGCCGACGTCCAGCAGCTGTTCGATGCGACTGTCGCGGAAGCCGGCCGCGTCGACGTCGCCGTCAACAACGCCGGTCTCGGCGGCACAGCCAACCTCGTCGACATGACCGACGAGCAGTGGTTCGCGGTGCTCGACGTGACCCTCACCGGCACCTTCCGCTGCACGCGCGCCGCGCTCCGTCACATGGTGCCGCGCCGATCGGGCGTTGTCGTCAACAACGCTTCCGTCCTCGGCTGGCGGGCCCAGCCAGGGCAGGCGCACTACGCCGCGGCCAAGGCGGGCGTCATGGCGCTCACCCGCACCGCGGCCATGGAAGGCGCGGCGGCGGGCGTGCGCGTGAACGCGGTCGCGCCGAGCCTCGCCATGCACCCGTTCCTGTCGAAGGTCATGGACGAGCAGACGTTGGGGCAGCTGGTCCAGCAGGAGGCGTTCGGCCGTTCGGCGGAGCCGTGGGAGGTGGCCACCGTCATCGTCTTCCTCGCCAGTGATTACTCCTCCTACATGACCGGCGAGATCGTCTCGGTCAGCTCCCAGCATCCGTAGTGCCGAGTCGGTACGCCCAGACCGCGAAGAGCGGGTCGCCGCGGTGGTTGGGCGGCGTTCGCCGTTCGACGACCGGGTCGCCCCAGCCTCCGCCGAGACGGAAGTAGCGGGCGACAATGTCACAGTGCTGCTCGTCGGTGGCGTACAACCAGCCACGGATCGCCCGGGTGGGAAAGCAGCGGTTGGAGAACGTGCAGACGAACGGTCCGCCGGAGCGCAGCACCCTCGCGACGTCCGCGAAGACCTGCACCGGGCGGGTGAGGTAGTCGACCGACACGCAGCAGACGACTGCGTCGAACGAGTCGGGTGCGAACGGCAGGCGGGGCGACTGGTTGAGGTCGTGGACCACTGATGCGCTCGCCTGCGAGTTGGCGGCGAGCTCTTCGGCGTTCATCCCCAGCACCGTGAGGTGCGCCGGGGCGCGCCGGAAGTGCGACACCCACGAGCCCATCAGGTCGAGCACCGTGCCCGCGATCGCGAGGTCGTCGTACAGGGCCCCGACCGCGGCGATGGCCGCGTCGTCGATGTGGGTCACCAGCCGCGGCCACGAGTAGAAGGCGGCGTCGGGGGAGGGGTCGGCCCGCTCGAAGAATCCGGGTGGAAACGCGGCCTGCTCCACCGCGGCAGTCTGACCCGGTGGGTCAGCGGCGGGCCGTGGCGTCGACGTCGCGGGGGTCGACCCACTCGCCGCATTCGGGGCAGGCGAGCTCGGGGTGCATCTGGTGGCCGCAGGCCCGATGGCGCAGCTCAACCGGCGGCTCGGCCGTGCCCGTCATCCAGCGGTCGCCCCAGCGCAGGAGCGACACGACCACCGGGTAGAGGTCGCGGCCCTTGTCAGTGAGGCGGTACTCGTAGCGGTCGGGACGCTCGGAGTAGCGACGCCGTTCGAGCACGCCGTTGTCGACGAGCGTCCTGAGACGTTCCGCGAGGACGGGACGTGGCGCGCCGGTGCGCACCTGGAAGTCCTCGAACCGCCGCGTGCGCATGAACGCCTCCCGCAGGACGAGCATCGTCCAGCGGTCGCCCACCACGGAGAGGGCGCGGGCGACCGAGCAGTCCTGTTCGGCGATCCGGCTCCAGCGCATGAGGGGAATAGTACCCGTTGCGTTCGGAATCAGAACCCACTAAGTTCGAGATATGAACGGACACGGGCCGTTCCCCGACCTTGTGGTGAAGCCGGTGGCGCCCGGCGACGAGGAGCGGCTCCGGCGCTTCTTCGGCCGCCTCTCCGACCAGACCGTGTACAGGCGGTTCTTCACCCTCTTCCCGGCGCCGCCCCCGGCGGTGCTCGGCCACCTGTTGGATGGGGGCGGCCGCGATCACGAGAGCCTGGCCGTGCTCGACGGTGAGGAGATCGTCGCCGTGGCCGGCTGGGACCGGGTGGTCGGTGATGAGGAGAGCGCGGAGATCTCCGTGCTGGTTGAGGACGCGTGGCAGCACCACGGCCTTGGCCGGGCCCTGATCCGCATGCTCACGGCCGACGCCGCGCGCCGGGGCATCATCGTGATCACGGCCACGATCCTGAGCGAGAACGGGCCCGCCCGCCGCCTGGCCACCGGACTCGCGCGCCCCGAGCGGGTCGAGATGGAGGGGCCCGCGACCTACTTCACGTTCCGGCTCGCGTCCTGACCCCCGGCGTCGAGGAACGCCGGGCGCTCACCGCCGCCGTGGACCACGAGGTTGGCGCCGCTCACGTAGCGGGCGAGGGATGACGCGAGGAAGAGGCACGCGTCGGCGACGTCGGCCGGCTCGCCCATCCGCCCGAGCGGGACGGTCGCGCCCACGGCCGCGATGCCCGCTTCGTCGCCGTAGTACAGGTGCGATTGCTCGGTGCGGATGAGGCCGGCGCTGACACAGTTGACCCGCACTTTCGGCGCCCACTCGACAGCGAGGGTCTGGGTGAGGTTCACGAGTCCGGCCTTGGCGGCGCCGTAGGCAGCGGCGCCTGGTGAGGGCCGCAGCGCGCTGACGCTGGCGATGTTGACGATGCATCCGCCCTCGGCCTGTTCCTGCATGGCGGCGTTGGCGCGCTGGGCGAATTGCAACGGCGCGACCAGGTTGAGAGTGATGATGGCGGCCGAGAAGCGCGGCGACGCGGTGGCGGTGTCGGCCGGCGGCGAGCCGCCGGCGTTGTTGACCAGCACGTCGAGGCGCCCGAAGCGCTCGAGCGTCGCGGTGACGACGCGGTCGACGTCGTCGGGCTCGCGCACGTCAGCCTCCACATAGACGGCCGCCCGGCCGCCGGTCCCCGGCAGGTTGTCGGGCGCGTGGCGGCAGCACACGACGACCTCGGCACCGCACTCGAGGAAACGGGTGGCGATGCCGAGGCCGATGCCCCGGCAACCACCCGTGACGACGACGACCCTGCCTGAGAGGTCGAGGGGGTCGGGCACGACCCGAAGCTAGCGTTGCCGCTCGCCATGCCCGTGTCCCACCAGGTCGACGCCGCCGGCGTCGCCGAGGTCGTCATCGACTTCCCGCCCGTCAATGCCCTGCCGGTCGACGGGTGGTTCGAGCTGGCGGGCGTCGTGCGCGGGCTCGGCGCCGACCCCAACGTGCGCGTGGTGATCGTCGCCGCGGAGGGCCGCGGTTTCTGCGCCGGCGTCGACATCAAGGAGCTCCAGAACGCGGGCCACGATGCCCTCGTCGGTGTGAACCGCGGGTGCTACGCCGCGTTCGCGGCGGTGTACGAGTGCGAGGTGCCGGTGATCGCCGCGGTCCACGGCTTCTGCCTCGGCGGCGGCGTCGGCATCGTCGGCAACGCCGACATCGTGATCGCGTCGGCCGACGCAACGTTCGGCCTGCCCGAGGTCGACCGCGGCGCCCTCGGCGCCGCCACCCACCTGGCCCGGCTCGTGCCGCAGCACAAGATGCGGGCGATGGTCTACACGAGCACCACCGCGACCGCGGGCGAGCTCCATCACTACGGGTCGGTGCTCCGGGTCGTGGAGCGCGACGAGCTCCGCGCCGCGGCCCGCGCGGTGGCCGCCGAGATCGCGGCCAAGAGCCCGACCGTGATCCGCCGGGCCAAGGAATCGCTCAACGGCATCGACCCCGTCGACGTCAAGCGCAGCTACCGCTTCGAGCAGGGCTTCACCTTCGAGCTCAACCTGCTCGGCGAGGGCGACCGCGCCCGCCAGGCTTTCGTCGAGAAGGGCGATCCCTAGCCCTCACAGCTTTTGGGCGCGTAACTGGCTGTCCGAGCGACCACTTCCGCGCCCAATACGTCATGACGAGGAATGCAGGGCTGAGCGAACGAGGGAGACGACCTCGTCTGGTCGGTCGCGGAGCATCTCCCATGTGATCCGCAGGACTCGCCAGCCCGCGGCCACGAGCCGGTTGTCGCGGGCGAGGTCTGCTTCACGGTCGAGCTTGCTCGTGTGGTGGAGACGGCTGTCGGCTTCGATCAACACCTTGGCGTCCCGGTACACGAGCTCGACCCGCCCGACCCAGCGATCGCTGTCACCGACATTGACCTCGCGCGCGGGAGCCGGAAGCCCGGCCTTTTCCAGCAGGTCGAGAAGGCGGGCCTCCAACTCGCTCGCTGGGGCGACATATCCCTTGCCGCGGGCGAGCAGAAGCTCGCGCAGCAAGACGGTGCCTGCTCGCCCGTGCTCGGCGAGATCGCCGTGGACGCGCCAGAGCGCCGGCACGGTGACCATTTTTCGGGACAGGCAGTTGTCGAGCGCTCGTTCGGCGCGCTTCGGGTGCACGATGCCGCACAGGTCGAAGACCGTCCGCGCGACCGAGGTGACCGGAAGGCCGTCGAGGATCTTGACGTGCCCGGGCAAGAGAACCCGCCTGCGGTGGACCGTGACCCCGGCGAGGTCCGGCGTGCGGGGTCGAGGTACCGTCAGCTCGAGCGGTCCCTCTGCAAAGCCGGGGATGGCCCAGAGAGCCGCGGCGGCTCGATGCGACACGGCCGTGCCCTCTCCCGCCCCTAGCACTGAGGCGAGCAATCGTTGCCGCCATGACGATGGAGTGCCGGCGACGACGAACGCGCGTCGGTTGAGTGCCAACCACCGTCCGTCCTCGACCCGGTGCCGGACGAATGCTCGCGTCGCGCCGGCGACAACGAGCTGGCGGTGGCCGATGACACCGTGCTGCCCGGCCGCGAGCCGCGCGGCCAGCATGTCGATATCGGTCTGCACGGCCGCCCATCCCACACGTGGGGTGTGACAATCACGTACGTCCTCACGTTTTGGGCACGGAAATGGTCGCTCGGACAGCCAATTACGCGCCCAAAAGCCGCCGGCGTTGACGCCGGCGTCAGCGGGTGAGGATCACCGAGGAGCCGTGGCCGAAGAGGCCCTGGTTGACGGTGAGGCCGGTGCGGGCGCCCTCGACCTGCCGGCCGGCGGCCTGCCCCCGCAGCTGCCACGTGACCTCGCACACCTGGGCGATGGCCTGCGCGGGCACCGCCTCGCCGAAGCAGGCGAGGCCGCCGCTCGGGTTCACGGGGATCCGCCCGCCGAGGGTGGTGTCGCCGTCGTTGAGCAGGCGCTCGGCCTCGCCCGGCTTGCAGAGGCCGATGTTCTCGTACCAGTCGAGCTCGAGCGCGGTCGACAGGTCGTAGACCTCCGCCAGGTCGAGGTCGTCGGGGCCGAGGCCCGCCTCCTCGTAGGCCGCCTCTGCAATCGAGTCGCGGAACGAGGACTCGGGTGGGGCGACGGCGGCGGCGGAGTCGGTGGCGAAGTCGGGCATGTCGATGACCGTGTTCGGGAACCGCGGCGTGACGGTCGAGACGGCGGCGACGCGCACGGGTGGCGAGGTGTGGCGGCGGGCGAAGTCGATGCTCGTGAGGACGACGGCGGCCCCACCGTCGCTGGTGGCGCAGATGTCGAGCAGCCGCAGCGGGTCGGCCACGACGGGTGACGCCATCACCTCGTCCTCGGTGACCTCCTTGCGGTAGCGGGCGTTGGGGTTGGCCGCGCCATGGCGGCTGTTCTTGACCTTGACCTTGG
>VAXF01000258.1 GCA_005888395.1 Actinomycetota bacterium
TGAGGACGCCGCGGGCGAGCTTGCCGTCGTGCATGTCGGCCACCGCGCTGTCGAAGGCCTCCAGCGGGTAGGTCTGCGACACGAGCTCGTCGAGCTTCAACCGGCCGGCGAGGTAGAGCTCGACCAGCATCGGGATGTCGTGGTGGGGCCGCACCGAACCGTACCGGCAGCCCATGACGCCCCGGTCGACGTGGGTGAGGAACGTGATCGGCACCTCGAGCATGGCGTCGGCGCGCGGCACACCGATGATCACGCACATGCCGCCCCAGTCGAGGGCGTCGACGGCCGTGCGGACGACGGCCGGATGGCCCACGCACTCGAACGACCAAGTCACGCCCCCGCCCGTGAGCTCGCGGATCGCGTTCGGGACGTCGGTGTCGCGCGCGTCGACGAAATCGGTGGCGCCGAACTCCCGGGCGAGCGGCTCCTTGGCGGGAACGGTGTCGACCGCGACGATGCGGCCGGCGTCGGACAGCCGCAACGCCTGGATGACGTTGAGCCCGATGCCGCCGACACCGAACACGGCCGCGCTCTCGCCGTGCTGCACGCGTGCCCGATTGAAGACGGCGCCCACACCGGTCACGACACCGCAGCCGATGAGCGCCGCCGACTCGAGCGGGACGCGCCGATCGATCGGCACGACCTGGATCGCCTTCACCACGGTGCGCTCGGCGAACACCGAGGCGGCGGCGAAGTTCCACGCCGGCGCGCCGTCGAGCGTGAACGGCTGGCTCATGTTGCCGAGGCTCTTGCGGCACCACGTGGGGTGGCCCGTGTTGCAGGGCCCGCACATGCCGCAGTTCGCGAGCGTGGTGACAACGACGTGGTCGCCCGGCTTCACGTGGGCGACCTCGGTGCCGACCTCCTCGACGACGCCCGCGCCCTCGTGCCCGAGCACCGCCGGCGCGGGCCACGGGATGGTGCCGTCGATGACGCTGATGTCGCTGTGGCACACGCCGGCGGCGGCGACGCGCACGAGGACCTCAGTGGGCCCCGGCGCCCGCACCTCGAGCGCGCTCGTGACCTCGGCCTTCTCGCCCGTGAAGACGATGCCCCTCATGCCCGCACGGTGTTCGGCGCGACGGTCACGCCGGGGAGGTCGCCGGTGAGCTCGCCGTCGACCACGATCGGGGACCCATTGACGATGGTGGCGTACACGCCGACGGGCCGCGCCGAGTAGCGGGCCTCGCCGCCGGGAAAGTCGTTGACCAGCTTCTTGGTGCCGGGGCCGACGGTCTCGGGGTCGAAGAGGAACAGGTCGGCTGCGTAACCGGGCAGCAGCAACCCGCGGTCGTTGAAGCCGCAGAGCGCCGCGGGCACCTGGGTCATCTGCCGGATGCCCTCCTCCAGCGCCCACAGCCTCCGGTCGAACACCCAGAAGCGCAGGAAGTAGCTCGACCAGTCGGAGCCGTCGTCGCGGTCGAGGTGAGCGCCCCCGTCGGACACGCCGATGATCATGTGCGGGCTCTTCTGGCTCTCGCGCACCGCCTCTTCCCACGCGGGCGTCTTGTTCTCCCAGCGGAACACCGTGTCGAGGTCCTCGGAGAGAGCGAGATCGAGCATGGCGTCGGCCGGCGTCTTGCCGAGCTCGCCCGCGACGTCCTGGAGCGAGCGCTTGAGGAACTTCTCGTTCTCGGGCCTCGAGACCTCGTCGACGAACAGCACGTTCCAGTGCGGCGGGGGCAGCGTGCTCCCCTTGGCCGCGTCCTTGTTTGGGTTCTCGACGGCGTTGCGCATCTCGTCACGTACAGCCGTGTCGCGCAGCCGGCTGAGCTTCTCGCCGACGGGCAGCTGCATCAGCGCCGCCCACGACGGCACGCCGTCGTAGAGCTGGGTGCCGCCCGCGAGCGAGAAGGCGCGGTCGAAGGGATGGTTGCGCAGCAGGCTGAAGACGGCGGCGCCGCGCGCGCTCGCGTCGTCGAGGAAGCGCTCGGCCTCGTCCCAGCCCGCGGTGGGCGCGTCGACCTTGTTCCGTCCGCCGAGGCCCTGGATGATGATCGGCAGCCGGCTGGCGATGCCGAGCTCGATGAGCAGCTCCTTGTCGGCCTCGTCGAGGCCGCCGATCGAGCTCTTGGGCAGGTACGACACGCTGCCGCCGCGGTGCTTGCCGGCTTCGACGACGAGCGTGCGCAGCTCGTCGAGCGAGGCCAGCCGGCTCGGGATCGGCCGGTCGTCGCCGTCGAGCTGCGTCGGCGCGTGCGACGACGAGAAGCCCGCGGCCCCGGCGCCCATCGCGTCGGCCACGACGCGCCGCATCTCCTCGATCTCCCCGGCGGTCGCCTCGCGCTCCGACGCGTCCGGCCCCATCACCCAGCGGCGGACGGTGGAATGGCCCACGTAACACGCCAGATTGACACCGAGCTTGCCGCGCCGCGACGCGAGGTACTCGGGGAACGTCTCGAAGTCCCAGCTCACGCCGGACAGCGCGACGGGCGACATGCCCTCCACCTTGGCGAACATGCGCGAGATGAAGTCGCGGTCGGCCTCGCGCGTCGGCGCGATGCAGAAGCCGCAGTTGCCCGCCAGCACCGTCGTCACCCCGTGGTAGCAGGACGAGGTGGCATAGCCCTCGAACGTGACCTGGGGGTCGTAGTGGGTGTGGGCGTCGATGATCCCCGGCGCCACCACCAGCCCGTCGGCGTCGACCACGCGCGCACCACCGACCGGCTCGGAGAGATGGCCGACCTCGACGACGCGACCGTCGAGTACGCCGACGTCCGCCCGCCGCCGCGCCAACCCCGTGCCGTCGACGACGACACCACCGGCGACAACCAGGTCGTACGCCATGTCGTGTTCCTTCCTAACCCGGCCAGATGATGGACTGGAGCTCGGTGTACGCGTGGAGGCCGAAGTCGCCGCCGTCGCGGCCGACGCCGCTCATCTTGAAGCCACCGAAGGGCGCTTCCATGTTGCGCTGCGCGGTGTTGATGCCGACGTGGCCGCACCGCAGCTGCTTGGCGACGCGGAAGGCACGGGCGGTGTCGGCCGTGTAGACGTAGTCGTAGAGGCCGTAGTCGCTGTCGTTGGCGATCGCGA
>VAXF01000259.1 GCA_005888395.1 Actinomycetota bacterium
CGGGCCGAAGTACAAGAACTCGCCCGAGACCGCGCTCTACTCCAAGAGCAAGGTGCTCTACGGCCTCAACTGGGCCAAGACCGAGGTGGTGTCGTCGGGCGAGGTGATCGTGTGCGAGGGCTACACCGACGTGATCGGGCTCGCGCAGGCTGGGCTCTCTCGCGCCGTGGCCACGTGCGGCACGTCGCTCGCCGACGAGCACTTCCGCATGCTGAAGAACTTCGCCCGTCGCGTGGTGCTGGCCTACGACGCCGACGCCGCTGGCCAGGAGGCGGCGGCGCGCTTCTACGCGTGGGAGCGCCAGTACGAAGTCGACATCGTGGTGGCGGGCCTGCCCGCGGGGGAGGACCCGGCCGACGTGGCCCGGCGCGACCCGGCCGCGTTGAAGACGGCGGTGGAGCAAGCGCGGCCGTTCCTCGCCGTGCTGGCCCGGGCCGACCTGCGCTCGCCCGAGGGGCGGGCCAAGGCGGCCGAGGCCGGGCTCGACGTCATCCGCGAGCATCCCAACGAGATCGTGCGCGAGCAGTACGTCGGCCAACTCGCCGTTCGGTGCGATCTGCCGGCCGAGACGCTGGCGCGCGCGCTGGCGCGCGGGCCGCGACGTGGGAGTGGTGGCGGCGCGCACGTGGAGCAGGCGCGCGAGCCGCGTCGCTCGGCGGTGGGCGGTCCCGAGACGGAGGCACTGAAGCTGGCCGTGCACCGTCCCGAGGAGGTGGCGGGCCGGCTCGACCACGCCCTGTTCGGCGACGAGACGCACGCCGACGCCTACCGCGCCCTCGAGTCGGCCGACACGCTCCACGACGCGATCGCGTCGTGCGACCCTGCGTCGGCCGCGTTGCTGCAGCAGCTCGCGGTCGAGGAGAGCGATGCCGACGCCGACGAGGTCGTGGCCCGCGTTGCCGACCTGGCGGCGGCGCGCGCCCTCTTCGAGCTCGAGACCGAGGCGAAGGAGTCCGACGATCCGCGGAGCTACTCCGCGGTCACCGGCTGGCTCAAATTGACGATGGAACGACTGCGCGAACAGGAAGCCCGAGTTGACGCGGCTGCACAGTTGGTAGCCTGGTTGCGAGATCGGGTCGAGGAGCAAGAGCACGCATGAGCGAGGGTGGCTCCACAGCGGAAGAGATACCCGACCAAGCGTTTCGTGACCTCTTGAGCAAAGGGAAGTCGCGAGGTTCTCTGAGTCAGGACGAGGTCGTCGACGTGCTCAAGTCAGTGGAGCTCACGCACGACCTGATCGACGACGTTCGTCATCGCCTCGCGGGCGAGGGCATCGCCCTCGACGGCGAGGAGGAGGAGACCGCCGACGTCGACGATGTCGCGGCCGTGGTCGCGGCAGCCGAGGTGACAGCGCCACCGGCGCGCAAGCGTGCGCCCCGCGCCACGTCTCCGCGCGTGACGCCGCCGTCCGACGACCGCCGCTCCACGGGTTCCACGTCCGACCCGGTGCGCATGTACCTCAAGGAGATCGGCAAGGTCCCGCTTCTCACCGCCCACCAGGAGGTGGCGCTGGCCAAGCGGATCGAATCGGGACTGGCTTCCGCGGGCCGGCTGGCCGAGATGGAGGACAGCGAAGCGCCGATCTCCGGCGAGGACCGGCTGGTGCAGGAGGCGCTGATCCTCGACGGCCACGAGGCCAAGAAGGCGCTCACCGAGGCCAACCTGCGGCTGGTCGTGTCGATCGCCAAGCGCTACGTCGGACGGGGGATGCTGTTCCTCGATCTCATTCAGGAGGGCAACCTCGGTCTCATTCGCGCAGTCGAGAAGTTCGACTACACGAAGGGCTTCAAGTTCTCCACGTACGCCACGTGGTGGATCCGCCAGGCGATCACGCGCGCCATCGCCGACCAGGCCCGCACGATCCGGATACCCGTCCACATGGTGGAGACCATCAACAAGGTGATGCGGGTGCAGCGCCAGATGCTGCAGGAGCTCGGGCGCGAGCCGGCGCTCGAGGAGCTCGCCGCCCGTCTCGAGATGTCACGCGAGCGCGTGCGCGAGGTGCAGCGGATCTCGCAGGAGCCGGTGTCGCTCGAAAGCCCCGTGGGGGAGGAGGACGACAGCTCCCTCAGCGACTTCATCGAGGACCAGGAGGCGATCGCCCCCGCCGACGCCGCCGCCCGCGCGCTGCTCAACGAGGCCGTCACCGAGGCGCTCGACGAGCTCACCGACCGCGAGCAGAAGGTCGTCCGCCTCCGGTTCGGGCTCGAGGACGGTCAGGCCCGCACGCTCGAGGAGGTCGGCAAGGAGTTCGGCGTCACGCGCGAGCGCATCCGTCAGATCGAGTCGAAGACGCTCGCCAAGCTGCGGCACCCGATCCGCAGCCAGAAGCTGCGCGACTACCTCGACGACGAGTAGCCGTTCCCTGCGCCGCTCTTGGTCTCCACCGCGTCGCGCACCCGTTCCATCCCGAGGTCGACCGCCGCCCGTGCCTTCTCCGAGGCGCTGCCGAACGCGTCGGAGCCCCGGATGCGGTCGATCGTGCGGTTGATCTCCTCGTAGCGCTCCCTGCCCGCCCGCGCGCCGAGGTAGTAGCCGGCGGCGAACCCCGTGGCCAGGCCCAGTCGGAATCTCATGGTCGTGTTCTACCCCTGTTTGCGCTGTTCGGATGCGGGAAGATCGCGCGGGTGGCGTTGGTGGTCCTGCTGGTGCTCTTCATCCTCGCCTTCGTCGGAGGCGGCTGGCGCTACCGCGGCGGCGCCTACCGCTCGCCCGGCATCGGCATCGGTGGTGCCCTGCTGCTCGTGCTGCTGCTCGTGCTGCTGGTGGGCTGACGTTCCTGTCCCACCCCCTCGGCAGCATGTGCCGATGGGCTACCGCGGCAAGCTCGAGGAGCAGGCGCGAGCGCGCGAGCTGCGCGCCCAGGCTGCCAAAGGCGATAGCTGCCTCAAGTTCGCGAACAGCGACCCGCGCATGATCAACGTCTTCTGCGCGTGGTTGCGACACTTCTTCGATGTCGACGAGTCGCGCCTTCGGATGCGTCTCTACCTTCACCAGGGACTCGATATCGATGCGGCAAGTCAGTTCTGGTCACAGCTCACGGCCATCCCCATTGAGCAGTTCGGAAAGCCGTACCGCGCTGTCCCGGATCCGAGCATCCGCACCGCGAAGCACCCGATGGGCTGTCCGGCGGTCGTCTACGGGTGCAGCAGAACTCACCGAGCTGTCATGGGGCTCGTAGCGGCGCTGCTAACTTG
>VAXF01000261.1 GCA_005888395.1 Actinomycetota bacterium
TAGGCGAGCTCGCGCTGTGCCGACTCGACCAGCGCCTCGGGCGTCGCTCCGCCGTGCTTCTCGTAGAGGGCGGGGTCGAGCGACCCGGCGTTGACGCCGATGCGGATCGGGACGCGCCGCGCCTTTGCCTCCTCGGCCACCGCCTTGATGTGCTCCGGCTTGCGGATGTTCCCGGGGTTCAGCCGCAGGCAGTGCACCCCGGCGTCGAGGGCGGCGAGGGCGAGGCGGTACTGGAAGTGGATGTCGGCGACGATCGGCACGGGCGAGCGCGGAACGATGCGGGCCAGTCCCTCGGCCGCCTCCGGCTCGTTGCAGGTGCAGCGAACGATGTCGGCCCCGGCGCCGGCCAGCGCGTAGATCTGAGCGAGCGTGCCCTCGACGTCGGCCGTCTTGGTGATCGTCATCGACTGCACGCTCACCGGCGCACCGCCGCCGACGGCGACGTCGCCGACCAGGACCTGCCGCGTCTGCTTTCGAGCGATCATCGGGAAAGAACAGCCGGGCCGCGAAGCGGCCCGACGATTGAGCGGCCGAGAGCGGGTGGGACGACCGGGGGGTGGCCCGTGGGGGTGGGGCCCAGTCCGCCCGCAGCGAAGCGAGGACGGGCTGGGAGGGGTCCCCGGAGGGACAGGACCCGCCGGTCGTCTCGGGGCCCGCTCGTGATCATTGGAAGGGGTTGGCGATGGGCTTGACGATGTCGAGCCAGAGCGAGGTGAGGCCGATCGCCAGCAGCACCATCACGACCGCGTACGTGAGCGGCAGGAGTTTGGCCACGTCTGCATGGTAGGGACGGCCGCGACGCGACCGGATCCGCTCGTAGACGGCGATGGCAGCGTGCCCGCCGTCGAGGGGCAGCAACGGCACCAGGTTGAAGATGCCGACGAACACGTTGATGAGGATGAGGAGCTCGAGCACCTCCGGCACGCCGGTGTGGGCCGCCTCCGACGCCACCCGCACCGCGCCCACCGGCGAGAGGAAGCGGTTCTGGGCGCCCCGCTCGGCCTGGTCGGCGGGCTCGCCCGTGAGCTGATGGCCGTAGTCGCGCAGGCTGGAGGGCGCGAAGAACGAGCCGAGCGCCTTCCCCGAGAGGATCGTGAGGCTCCCGAGCTCGTGCGCAGAGTGCCCGACGGCACGCACCGGCCCCTGCGGCACCAGCGGGAAGTGCGGCCCGATGCCGAGGAAGCCGACATGCTCACCGTCGGGGTTCCGTTTCGCGAGCGTCGTCGCCACTCGCAGCATGCGACCGCCGCGCTCGACCACGAGGGTGACGGTCTGCCCCGGGCGATGCCGGATGTAGTCCCGAAGATCGTCCCACCGGGCAACTCGGTGCCCGTCGACGGACAGCACCTTGTCGTGGAGGCGCAGGCCGGCATCCTGTGCCGGGCTCTCGCCGGTGCCGAGGCGAGTGACGGCGCCCACGTCCCATCGGTTCAGGTGCGGCACGCCGAACGCGGTCGTCAGGACGAAGAGCAGGACGAACGCGATGACGAAATGGGTGACCACCCCCGCGAGCACGACGGTGAGCCGTTGCGGGAACGGCTGGTCGCGATATGCACGCGGCTCGTCGCTCGGGTCGACCTTCTCGAGGTTGTGCATCCCGATGATGCGGCAGTAGCCGCCGAGGGGAAACGCCTTCACCCCGTACTCGGTCTCGCCCCTCCGCACGGACCACAGCCGGGGACCGAATCCGACGAAGAACTCGGTCACCTTCATACCCGTCCACTTGGCGGTCACGAAGTGGCCGGTCTCGTGGAGCATGATCATCAGCAGGATCGCGACCACGACCACCACGGCGGGGAACGCGCCGGTGGCAACGGCGATGGCCACGCCGACCGCGATCACCAGCAGGAATCGGAGCAGGTTCGACCGCTGCTCCTCGCGCGACGGTGGCGGCCCGGTGTCGGCCGGCGGCCGCATGGCGTGGGTCAAGCCGCGCGCCTCAGCACCGCCGTCCGGGCCCGGCGGCGGGCTTCCTCGTCGGCACCGACGACGTCGTCGACGGTCTCGGGCATGGCTCCATCGTGGCCCGCCAGCACGTCCTCGATGACCGCGGGGATGGCCAGCCAGGGCAGTTCGCGGTCGAGGAACGCGGCCACCGCCACCTCGTTGGCGGCATTGAGCCAGGCCGGCGCGGTCCCCCCCGTGCGGCCGGCCTCGTAGGCCAGCCGGATGCAGGGGAACACCTCGAGATCGGGCGGCTCGAAGTCGAGCCGTCGCAGAGAGCCCCAGTCGAGCGCGCCGAACGCCACACGGCTGCGATCGGGGTAGGCCAGCGCGTACCCGATGCACAGGCGCATGTCGGGGCGCGAGAGCTGGGCGACAGTGGCCCCGTCGGTGAACTCGACCATCGAGTGCACGACCGATTGCGGGTGCACCACAACCTCGACGCGGTCGAGGCCCACGCCGAACAGCTCGTTGGCCTCGATCACCTCGAGGCCCTTGTTCATCAGCGTGGACGAGTCGACGCTGATCTTCGGGCCCATGCTCCACGTGGG